>DAIRFU010000153.1:5805-12135 GCA_036794935.1 Kofleriaceae bacterium
GGCGGCGGCGGTGCCGGACCGGGCGGCCCGATCTTCTGCATCGTCAACACCCCGTGCGGCAACGGCGAAGGGGGTGGCTCGGGCGGCGCGATCCTGCTCGAGGCACCGAGCATCGTCATCCCGGCGAACACCGGCATTTACACCAACGGCGGAGGCGGGAGCTGCAGCGTGTTCGGCTCCGCTTCCAATGCCTCGGCGACGCTGACGCCGGCTGCTGGCCAGTCGTGCAGCGGCCAGACAGGAAGTGGCGGTAACGGCGGTGCCGGTGACACCGACGCTGTCAACGGCGTGGGCAGGACCGGCGCCGATGCGGTCGGCGGCGGCGGCGGTGGTGGACGTGGCCGCATCCGCATCAATCTGCCGGTCGGCGTCACGTTCTCGCCGGTTGGCGACACGTCCGGCGTCCTGAGTGTCGGCGCGCTCTCCACGAACTAGACGGCAATCTCGGTGGGGCTGCGCATTGCGGGCCCACGGTCGATCGGACCTAGCCGATCTCGGCGATCACGGCGTCGAGGTCGGCGGGCGCCAGGCGCGAGTTCTCGCGCAGTCCCTCGACGAGGGCGGCCTTGTCGCCACCGCTCGCCTCGACGTGCGCGGCGACGCAGCGTGGGTGCAGGTAGCCGGCGCCCTTGGTGACCATCGCACCGGCGTCGATCTCGCGCTCGACGGCGACGCGCACGCTGTCCTTGTCGATCGACTCGCCACACTGCTGGCACCGGGCACGGCCAGTCGGCGCCCTGTCGGCGTACGGGAAGCCGCCGGGCTTCGCGCGGCCCTTCGCGAGGGCGTCGGTCATCCGCTGGTCGAGCTCGGCGCGGTTCTCGACGGTGCCGGGATACTCGTCGAGGGCTGCCTTGAGCTCGGCGGGCAGCCGGTCGGCGGCGCACGTCAGATGGTGCCAGCGCAGGCTCGGCGTGTCGCCGAACGCGTTCGGGGCCTCCTCGCCGAACCGCAGCTCGCCCTTCGCGATCGGCTTCTTGCAGGTACGGCAGCTCGCACGGCCTGACTTGGCTTCTTCGATCACGTTCGCCATGGCCGCGAAGCTACTGCTAGATTCGCGCGCGTGGAACAGCCTTACCCGGTCATCGCCACGCGCATCGATCCACGGTCTGCCGAGTACCGCGCCAATCACGACGCGAACAGCGCGGCGGTGGACAAGCTGACGAAGTCACTCGCCGAGGCGACGGTCGGCGGCGGCGAGAAGTACATCACGAGGCACAAGGCAGCCGGCAAGCTGTTGCCGCGCGAGCGGATCGAGCTCTTGCTCGACCGCGACTCGTACTTCCTCGAGCTGTGCGCGCTCGCCGGCAAGGACGTGCCCGGCCACACGACCGGTGCCGGCTTCATCGGCGGCATCGGCAAGGTGTCGGGTGTCGAGGTCGTGATCTCGGCGAACGACTCGACGGTCAAGGGCGGCGCGATCAGCGAGATGACCGCGATGAAGTCGGGCCGGCTCAACGACATCGCCGAGCAGAACCACATGCCGACGATCTCACTGATCGAGTCCGCGGGCGCCGACCTGCCGGTGCAGTCGAAGATCTTCGTCCCGGGCGGTCGCGGGTTTCGCGATCTGACCCGGCGGTCGAAGGAGCGGATCCCCTCGATCTGCCTGGTGTTCGGCAGCTCGACCGCGGGCGGCGCGTACATCCCCGGCATGAGCGACTACGTCGTCATGGTGCAGGAGCAGGCGCAGGTCTACCTCGCCGGCCCGCCCCTCGTGAAGATGGCGACCGGCGAGGACACCGAGCACGAGGAGCTCGGCGGCGCCGAGATGCACTCGCGGGTGTCGGGGGTATCGGACTACCTCGCGCGCGACGAGCGCGATGCGATCCGGATCGGCCGCGAGATCGTCGCGCACCTGAACTGGCGCAAGGGCGCGCAGCCGACGCCGCGCCGCATCGAGCCGCCGCGCTACGACGCCGAGGAGCTGCTCGGCATCGCGTCACCCGACATCAAGGTGCCATTCGACTCGCGCGAGGTGATCGCGCGAATCGTCGACGGCTCGCGGTTCTCCGAGTTCAAGCCACTCTACGGCACCACGCTGATCTGCGGCTGGGCGCACCTGCACGGGGTCCCGATCGGCATCCTGGCGAACAACGGGATCCTGTTCTCGGAGTCGGCGCAGAAGGGCGCGCAGTTCATCGAGCTGTGCAACCAGGCCGACGTGCCGCTGCTGTTCCTGCAGAACATCACCGGCTTCATGGTCGGCAAGAAGTACGAGCAGGAAGGCATCATCAAGCACGGCGCGAAGCTCATCAACGCGGTGTCGAACTCGACGGTGCCGGCGATCACGATCATGACCGGCGCGAGCTACGGCGCCGGCAACTACGCGATGAGCGGCCGCGCGTACGCGCCGCGGTTTCTGTTCACGTGGCCGAACCACCGCATCGCGGTGATGGGCGGCAAGCAGCTCGCCGGCGTGCTCGACATCATCCAGCGCGAGTCGGCTGCGAAGCGCGGCCAGGCCGTCGACGAGCAGAAGCTCGCGATGATGAAGGCGATGACCGAGCAGATGATCGAGAAGGAGAGCGACCCGTACTTCGCGACCGCCCGGCTGTGGGACGACGGCATCATCGATCCGCGTGACACGCGGACGGTGATCGCGATCGCGCTCTCTGCCGCGTACTCGGCGCCGGTGCACGGCACGACGTCGTGGGGCGTGTTCCGGCACTGAGAAGGAGCGCAGCAATGACACACACGATCGAAAGCCCCGGCTCTGCCGGGACGCGCAGCACCGCGACAGCGGTGCGGAGTGGGATCAACAAGGTCCTCGTCGCGAACCGCGGCGAGATCTCGCTCCGGGTGATGCGGACGTGCCGCGCGATGGGCATCGCGACGGTCGCGGTGTACTCGGATGCCGACGCGGACGCACCGTTCGTCCGGTTCGCCGACGAGGCGGTGCGCATCGGTGCAGCGCCCGCGCGCGAGTCCTATCTCGTGATCCCGTCGCTGCTCGATGCGGCCCGGCGCACCGGTGCCGACGCGATCCACCCGGGCTACGGGTTTCTGTCGGAGAACGCGGAGTTCGCCGAGGCGGTCGCCGAGGCCGGCCTCGTGTTCATCGGTCCACCCGCGCACGTGATCCGCGCGCTCGGCAGCAAGCAGGCCGCGAAGCGGATCGCGCAGCGCGCCGGCGTGCCGGTGGTGCCCGGTTATCACGGCGACGATCAATCGGTCCTCGTCGACGAGGCGCGCGGGATCGGCTTCCCGCTGCTCGTCAAGGCGTCGGCCGGTGGCGGCGGCAAGGGCATGCGGGTGGTCCACGCCGCCGGCGAGCTCGCCGAGGCGATCGAGCGGGCGCGCGGCGAGGCGAAGTCGGCGTTCGGCGACGACACGCTGCTGCTCGAGCGCTACGTCGAGCGGCCGCGCCACGTCGAGATCCAGATCCTCGGCGACGCGCACGGCAACGTGGTCCACCTGTGGGAGCGCGACTGCTCGGTCCAGCGCCGCCACCAGAAGATCATCGAGGAGGCGCCGTCGGTGGCGCTCGACGACGCGCGGCGCGCCGAGATGGGGGCCGCGGCGGTCGCGCTCGGCCGCGAGGTCGGCTACGTCGGCGCCGGCACGGTCGAGTTCATCGTCCCCGGCGACCCGAGTGAATCGGGTCGCCTCCATCCCGGGGATCCGCAGGGCCGCTACTACTTCCTCGAGGTCAACACGCGCCTGCAGGTCGAGCACCCGGTGACCGAGCTGACGACGGGCCTCGATCTCGTGCGCGAGCAGATTCGCATCGCGCGCGGCGAGCCACTCGGGTACGCGGCGGCGCCGCCGCAGCGCGGCTGGGCGATCGAGGTCCGGCTGTGCGCCGAGGATCCCGAGCGCGACTACCTGCCGACCACCGGCACGCTCCAAGCCGTCGAGGTCCCCGACACGGTCCGCGCGGACATCGGTGTGACGGCGGGCAGCGAGATCGGCATCCACTACGACTCGATGCTCGGCAAGATCATCGCGCACGCGTCGACGCGTCGCGAGGCGGCCCAGGTGCTGCGCCGCGCACTCGACGAGACCTGGGTGCCCGGCGTGGTCACCAACCGCGAGCACCTCGCGAGGATCCTCGCGCATCCGGCGTTCCTCGCGGGCGAGCTCGACACCCACTTCCTCGAGCGCCACGCCGGCGAGCTCGCGGCGGGTACGCCGGGTCTCGATCAAGTTCGGGTCGCCGCGATCGCCGCCGCGCTGCATGGCATCGCGAGTCGCCGGGAGCCCGATGCGCTCGCGCCGGCGGGCTGGCGCAACGTGGCATGGGCGGAGCAAACGATCGCGTTCACGCTCGGTGATCGCGACGTCCAGCTCGGCTACCGGCCGGCAGGCGGCGGCTTCGCCATCTCGCTCGGCGGCAAGACCACCCACGTGGCGAGCTTTGGCTGCGACGGGGATCGCGTGTGGTTCGTCGAGCACGGCGGCCACCGCCGGCGCGCGCGCGTGACGGTCGCCGGCGATCGCACCTACGTGCTCTCCGAGGGCCAGCTCTTCGCGTTCGTCGAGCAGCCGCGGTTCCCCGAGCACGCGGAGCAGGCGGTGGCCGGCGGCCTCGTCGCGCCGATGCCCGGCAAGGTGGTCAAGGTGCTCGTCGCCGAGGGGCAAGAGGTCGCGGCGGGCTCGCCGCTCGTCGTGCTCGAGGCGATGAAGATGGAGCACACCGTGCGCGCGGGCGAGGCCGGCATCGTGCGCGCGCTGCACGTCGCGGTCGGCGATCAGGTCGATACCGATCGGCTGCTCGCGGTCGTCACGTAGAGCACGCGCCGCCCGGACGTGGCAGAACCAAGGGCGTGCGGATCCTGCTCGCGATCGCGGCACTCGCCGCGTGCTCGCCGCCCGAGCGCGCGGTGGGCAGGCAAGAGCTCGAGCTACCGGCCGTCGTGCCGGCCGCCGTGCCCGCCGCCCCCGGACTCCGCCTGCCCGAGGGCGTCACGCCGCTCGCCTACGATCTGACGCTCGACGTCGACCCGGATCGCGAGACGTTCACCGGCGAGCTGCGGGTACGCATCCGGCTCGATCATGCGGCCGATCACGTGTGGATCCACGCCGACCAGCTCGACATCACGAGCGCGCGGTTCACGGGCGGCGCCCTGACCGAGCTGCCGGTACGGGGCGATCAGATGCGCGCGTTCGGCTTCGGCCGCACGGTGCCGGCGGGCGAGACCGAGCTGTCGTTCGCGTACACCGGACGCACGACCGGCGACCAGGAGGGCCTGTTTCGCCAGCAGAGCGGCGACGCCTGGTACCTGTTCTCGCAGGCCGAGTCGGTGTTCGCGCGGCGGATCGCGCCGTGCTTCGACGAGCCGCGCTTCAAGACGCCGTGGCGGGTGACGCTCGTCGTGCCGCGCGCGCAGGTCGCGCTCGCGAACGGTGCCGAGGCGAGTGTCGCGGTCGAGGGCGAGCGCAAGCGCGTCCGTTTCGCCGAGACCGAGCCGATGCCGAGCTACCTGCTCGCGATCGCGGTCGGCCCGTTCGATCTCGTCGATGCCGGGACGATCGGCAGCCGGCGCGTGCCGGTGCGCGTGGCGGTCCATGCCGGCGGTGGCACGCACGTCGGCGTGGTGAGCCGGCTGCCGGCGATCGCCCGCGCGCTCGAGACGTACACCGGCGAGCCGGTGCCGCTGCGCAAGCTCGACCTCGTCGCGGTGCCGGAGCTGTTCGGCGCGATGGAGAACCCCGGCCTCATCACGTTCGACGAGCGCATGCTGGTCGGCAACGACGGCGCACAGCGCACGCGCTACTTCACGCGCATCGCCGCGCACGAGCTCGCGCATCAGTGGTTCGGCAACTCGGTGACGCCGGCCTGGTGGGACGATCTGTGGCTCGCGGAGTCGTTCGCGAGCTGGCTCGGCGACAAGGTGGCGGGCGAGCTCGCCGGCTTCTCCGACGGCGCGCTGCACGCGGTGCTCGAGCGGCGCGAGGCGCTGCTGGCCGACACCGGCCCGGACGCGATCCCGCTGCACCGGCCGATCGCGGCGAACACCGATCCGGACGAGGCGTTCGATGCGATCGCGTACCAGAAGGGCCAGGCCGTGCTCGCGACGTTCGAGGCGTTCGCCGGGGAGGACACCTTTCGCGCGATCCTCCGCGCGTACCTGCGCGCGCACCGCGGAGCCACCGCGACGGCCGGCGATCTGATCACGGCACTCGCGGCCGGGCTCGGTCCCGACGCGGGCAAGGCATTCGAGCAGTACACGCTCGAGGTCGGCGCCCCCGTCGTCGATCTCGCGCTGCGCTGCACCGGCACACCCGCCGTGATCGCGAGCGCGCGGGGCGGTCGGCTCGTGCCCGCCTGCATTCGCTACCCGGGGGCGGCGGCGCCGGCGTGCGCGCTCGTCGGCGAGCGGACCG
>DAIRFU010000755.1:0-3358 GCA_036794935.1 Kofleriaceae bacterium
GCTGCATTATGCCGACTACCCGGTTATGCCGCGTAGCGGTGGTGCCCTCGTCGAAGATGCTGGCCTTCTACGCGGCATAATCAGAGGCCGCTCAGGAAAGCGAGAAGGTTATCGTCGGGACGGTATCGACCAGGGCCTGCACGCAGCGGCGCGGTCCTGGCGAGCGCCCGCTCCTTCATGGTGAGGTCCGCATCGAGATACATCTGCGTGGTCTCGATGGACTCGTGGCCAAGCCAGAGCGCGATGATGGCGCGATCGTTGCCGGCTTGGAGCAGCGAGACGGCCGTGGTGTGGCGCAGGACATGAGGCGTGACGCGTTTGGCGCGAAGCGAAGGACACGTGTTAGCCGCGACGTCGGCGTACTTCGTAACAAGTCGCTCGACGGCATCGCGACTGAGCACGGCACCGCGGCGGCTCGGAAACAGCGGGTCGGCCGGTACGCCCGCTCGCTCCGCGAGCCAAGCCTTCAGCAGTGCGACGGTGTCGCGCGTGAGCGGCGTGCAACGCTCCTTGCGCCCTTTGCCGCGACAGCGCACGTGCGCACCGGTGGTGAGCACGATGTCCTCGCAGCGCAGGTCGCGCAACTCCGAGACGCGAAGCCCAGTCTGAAGCAGGAGCATGATGATCGCGTGGTCGCGGCGGCCGAGCCAGCTCTTGCGATCGGGCGCGGCGAGCAACGCTTCCTGCTCGGCGCGGTCGAGCGACGTGATTAGCTTTCGCTCGGCTTTCTTCGTCGGGATCGCCAAGACGCGCTGGCACGTCGCGCTCAGCGCCGGCTCATGGAGCGCGACGAACCGGAAGAACGAATGGATCGCGGCGAGGCGGGCGTTTCGCGTCCTGATGCTGTTGCCGCGCTGCTTCTCGAGATGGTGAAGGAACGCGAGGACGAGGGAAGCGTCGAGGCCGGCAAGCGGCAAGGCACTCGGCGGCTTGCGCAGCCGCTGCTGCGCGAACACGAGCAGCAACCGGAACGTGTCGCGATAGGCCGCGATCGTGTTGGGGCTCGCAGCGCGCTGCTGGTGCAACCGCTCGGTGAAGAACGCTTCGAGAAGACCGGCGACCAGCGTCACGACTTCACCCGCGAACGCTCGAGTCGAGCTGTGGCCGCTTCGAGCAACTCGGGGACCGCGGTTAGATACCAATACGTCGACGATGGACCGATGTGGCCGAGGTAGGTCGAGAGCAGCGGGAGGCGAGCTTCGACATCCACTCCATCGCGGTACCAATCGAGAACGGTCCGGATCGCGAACGCGTGGCGCAAGTCGTGGATGGTCGGACGATGGGGCCGGCGATCACCGAGGCCAGCGGCATAGACCAGTTTCAAGAACGTCTCGTGGACATTTTGATAGATCAGGCGCGATCCAGCGGTCGACACGAACAAGCTGGATGTCTTTCGCGGAGGCGAGAGCCGATTCCGGTCTCGCTGATATCGAACGAGCGCCTGCACCGCCGTGTCGTGCAGCGGAGCCTCACGTGACTTGTCGAACTTGGTCTTGCGGATCACGAGTACTTCGCGACGGCGATCGAAGTCTCGATCGTCGAGCGCAATGGCCTCGCCGACGCGCATCCCGGTCACGGCCAGCAGTCCAAGCAGCGTGCGATAGGTCGCTACGCGAAGTGGAGCCCGAAGCGTCTCGCTCGCCGACAACAACGCCGTGATGTCGGTCGCCGTATAGACGTATGGTGTCGCGCGAATGCCCTCGTGTGGAGGCAGGTGATCTAGCGGCGGCACCTCGGTCCGGCAGTCGATTGCCTGCAAGTACTTCGCGAATCCTCGGATGACGACCAGGCGCTTGCGCCACCAATTCGGATGCGCGTCCCGCGGCTGTGTCGCCCACGCAATCGCGGCGACCGTGGTCACGAATGTCGCGCGGCGCTTTTCGAGATAGGAGACGAAGTCCGGCAGCATCTTCCCTGCGCGCTTCAGCTTGAAGCCGAGCGCGCGGCGAACCCTGAGGTAGTCAGTCAATGCACGACGGAGTCCGGTCATGCGACACCTCCTGGCCACGTACGCGCCAGCTCTCGAATGCGATCCGGATCTGCGTGATCGGTGGGCCACGCCCTCGCGATCGTGCGGAGCGAGTCGCGATCGACCTTGGCGTATATTGCGGTCGTATTGATGTGACGATGCCGAAGCACCTGCGCAATCTCCGTCATCGATGCGCCTCGCCGAAGCATCTGCGTCGCTGCGGTGTGCCGCAGGCGGTGAGCACCACCGCGGTCGATCCCGGCTGCGCGCATCGCCGTCGTGGCGATCGCGATGATCGCGGGAGCCGTCAACGGACCGTAGGGTGCGCGGACGCTCACGAACACCGCGCGCGTCGTCTTGCTACGCACTCCTCGTCGAAGCCAGCCCACCAACGCTTCACCAACGTCGGCGGGCAAGGGGAGCCGAGCGAGCGATTTTCCTTTGCCTCGGATCGTGATCTCGCCTGCGCGCCAGTCGATGTCCTCGATCTGAAGCGCCGCGACCTCGCAGGCACGGAGACCGAGGCGAGACAGCAGCAGCAAGACCGCGTGAGCACGACAGCCCGAGGTCGTGCGCCGATCGCATGCCGACAGAACGGCAGCCAGCTCGTCGGGCTGCAGGTCCTTGGGTAACGATCGCTGCGACCACTGCGGCGCAGACGGCACCGCGTAGACCAGATTGGTGCCGGTCTTCGACGAGACGAACAAGAAGCGCAACAGCGAGCGCAACGCGCTGAGCCAGCCCGAAAACCCAGGTCGATCCGCCTGCGTCTCGATGTGCCGAGTCACGTCGCGCATCGACAACGACGAGAGCTTTCGGCCTCGCAAGAACTCCTCGGCGACCGAGAGGTAATGATCCCGAACCGCTGGCGTCACGCCCCGCTCGTCAACGATGTACCGCTCGTACTCTCCCAGAACTCCACTGCGCGGCTTGGAAGCTGCTGCCTTCGCGACCACGCCGATCTCTCGCAAGTACCCGAGCAGCGGGGCGAGTGCGCGCTCGCTGGTAAAGCAGGTGTACGTCCGCCGTCGCTTCTTGAGGAATCGACGCACGACTACTGGGTCAATCTTCTCGACAGCAAGGCGCTGGCGGTGCAGCCAGCGGCTCAGATCCGCCATCAGCCGCAGCTGATTCGCGAGCGAGAGCTCGGTGTAGCCCTTCGATCTCAGATCGGCAGCAAATCCCTCGACGTGACACGTGAGTGGTCCGGACATCCGGGCCGTGGCAACAGCATCCATGGTCCCTCCAAACCGGCTGCGCGCCGGAAGGAGCCCAGGATCAGCTGCCTGGATTATGCCGCGTACAAAACTCGGTCCTCGTCGGCAACTGACGGCCTACGCGGCATAACCGGGTAGTCGGCATAATGCAGCGGCCACCACAAGGTCCTCC
>DAIRFU010000756.1:0-2684 GCA_036794935.1 Kofleriaceae bacterium
GCGTCCATGCCGGCGGTGACGAGCACGCGCGTGACGGTCAGCGCGCGCGCGGTCGAGAGCTGCCAGTTGTCGGTCGGTACGCAGATCGTCGCCGGATCGCCCTTCGGCTTCACGAAGTCCTGGTTGTCGGTGTGGCCGATCACGAGGTAGCGGCGGTCGGGGAAGCGCTTGAGCACCGCACCGACCTCGACGACGGCGTACTCGCCTTGCTTCGACAGCGCCGAGCTGCCGGTCGGAAACAGCACCTCGGACGGCAGTGACAGCACGAGCTGACCGCGGCGCGCGGTGACCCGCAGCTGCCCGGTGTCGATCATCTTCGCGAACTGCTTGCGGATGTCCTCGACGGCGGCCATCCGCTTGTCGGCCTCGGCCTTCTGCGCGCGCAGCGCGGCGAGCTCGTCCTTGGTCGCGTCGACGTTCTTCGCGAGCTCGCCGTTCTGCTTCTCGAGCTCGGTCGCCTTGAGCGTGGTGGCGCCGAGCGAGTCGGTGCAGGTCTTGAGCTGCTCCGCACCCTGCCCCGCCGTCGACTTCAGCTTGCCCAGCTCGTCACTGCACGTGTCGAGCTTCGCGGTCGAGGTCTTCGACTGCGCGCGGTACTGCCAGGTGAAGTAGCCACCGGCGCCGGCGGCACCGGCCATCAGGATCGCGAACAACCAGAGGCGCCATGGAAACCGGCGTTGCTTGATCGGGACGCCTGAATCCTGCCGTGCGGGTATAGGTGGTCGCTGCGACATGAAGCGAACGATACCGCCGTTCGGATGTGGGATACGACCCGCGGTGCGGCAACGGTCGCGGCCCTTACGTACACGTCATCCCCCGATCGGCCAGCGCATCGTTTGCAGGTCGTGTGCGATGGCGGCGAACCCCGCGCGCAGCCGGGCGATCGTGGGCCGCCGCTTCGGGTCGCGCGCGACCGCGGCGCGCATCAGCTCCGCGAACGAGGCGAGCTCGCGATCGCGCGCGAGCTCGGCGAGCACCTCGGCCCCCGGCTGGCTCGAGAAGTGTTGATCGATGACGTCCTTCAGGTTGTCGCCACGGATCAGCTGCCTGTTCGTGAGCACCTCGAACGCGACGCACGCCGCGGCGTAGACGTCGGTCGGGAACGGATCGAGGTGAGATGGATCCTCGGTCCACACCTCGGCGGCGCCGTACAGCGGGCTGCCGCAGCCGGCGCGAATATGGCGGCCGGCGAGCCCGAAATCGACGAGCACGGCGCGGCCGGAGCCGGCGCGCAGGACGAGGTTCGCCGGTTTGACGTCGAGGTGCGCGATCTTGACCGCATGCATCGCGCCGAGCCCGGCGAGCAGATCGTCGATGATCGACAGCGCGCGCGGCACCGTCAGGTCTGCAGCCTCGAGGGTGCGCTCGAGGTTCGTGCCTCGAACGAACTCCATCACGAGGATCGGCTTGGGCTGCGCGCTCGCATCGAACGTGATGAAGCGGGCGAGGTTGTCATGCTCCGGCAGCGCGAGCAGCGCGCCGGCCTCCTCGCGGAACAGCCGCTCGAACTCGGTCTCGCTGAGGTTGCGCGCCGCATCGCCGGAGTAGTCCGGGACCTTGAGCGCGACGTGCTCGCGGTCGGCGCGCGTGCGCTCGGTCGCGCGCACCGCGAGCAGCACCGAGCCGCCCGCACCGCGCCCGATCGGCCGCACGACGTAGAACGTGCCGAGCATGCGCGACAGCGGCACCCAGCCCGGCAGCACGACCTCGAGCGGCGCGGTCGTCGCCGCGTCGCTACCGGCCGGGCCGCGGGCCTCGCTGCGGCTCCCACTGCGCTCGAGCGGGCGGCGCGCGAGCCACACGAGCACGCGCTCGATCGCGGCGGCGAGCGCGGTGGGCAGCGCGGCGCGCGCGCCATCGATCGACAAGGCGATCGCCTCGTCGAGCGCGGCCCCCCTGCCCTCGCGCTCGGCGGCGAGGACCGTCTCGATGCCGCGCACCGCGGACTCGAGCTCGCCGCTGTGATCGGCGGCGGGAAGGCCGAGCCGGCGGCGCGCGCCGAACGTGCGGCGTGCGAGTGCACCGAGCTCGGTCGCGATCGCGTCGAGCATGCCGGCGGTGACCGCCTGCTGGCCGGTGGCGACCGTGAGCTGCGCGAGCTGGTTGCCCAGCCGCGCGAGGTGGAGCCGCACCGCCTCGACGCGCGGTGCTTGCTCGGCGGGCAGTGCATCGGCGAGCTCGCCGAGTCGCTCGATCACGGCGCGCAGCGCGTCGCCGTCGTCCGGATCGGCCGCTTCCCACGTCGCCTGCTGCAGCTGTGCGTACGCGTGAAACGATGCACCGATCTCGGGGACCATCGAGGCCTCGCGGACGATCGCGAAGTCGTCGTCGGGGAACGTGGTCGTCCACGCGAGCAGCAGATCGGTGAGCTCGGCGTGGCCATCGCGCAGGAGGGCGTCGCCGGCGCGAGTCAGCGCGGCCCACACCGCGCGGCGCAGCGACGAGCGATCGAGCTCGGCGCGCTCCATGAGCTGGCGCACGACGGCGAGCCGCGGCTCGAGATCGGCCTCGGCGGTCGCGCGCACGCCATCGAGCAGGCGGACGAGCGCACGCAGCCGCGCGATGCGCAGGCCACCGTGGGCGACCGCGCCGGTCTCGGGGGCGCGCTCGTGGGCGAGCAGCGCGGACTCGATCGCGCCGAGTGCGCGCGCGAACTGCACGCTCGCCGGATCGGTGTCGCCCGC
>DAIRFU010000756.1:2694-3358 GCA_036794935.1 Kofleriaceae bacterium
CGGCCAGCGAGTTGTCGGCGAGCAGCTCGCGATCGAGCTCGCGGAGCAGGCGCATCGAGTGCCGGCGATCGACCGGGTCATCGTCGCTCGCGCGCTCGAGCCAGTCCGCCGCCTCGACGAGCTCGTCGACCGCGCTGCGCGCGGCTCGCAGCGCGCGGGGCACGTCGCCAACGTCGAGTGCGGCACGCGCCTCGCCGATCGCGACGCCGATGCCGCCCGCGCGCGGCTCGCCGCCGAGCTCGACCTCGAGCGCGTGCAACAGCGCCCACCGGCCGTCATCCTCGGCCGTCTCACCATCGCGCATCTGCGCGCGCGTCCACGCGAGCGCCGCCGCGGTCGCGGCCGGCAGCAAGGGCGCCGCTTCCTCGCGGCGCAGCTCGGCGAGCGCCTCGGCGCACTCGAGCGGCGCGCGCTCGACGAGCTGCTCGGCGAGCGCATCCGCCTCGGCCGGCGCGCCGATCGCGAGGCCCGCGAGGCCCAGGATCGCGCCGCGCCCGACGCCCGGCTCCTTCGCGGCGCGCTCGACGAGCACGCCCGTCCACCGCCGCGCCGCGCCGCCGCGCTCGAGCGCCGCCGCCGCCGAGGCTGCGCCGCGCCGGACCTCGGTGTTGGTCGAGCTCGGCCGCAGCTCGGTCGGCCCCGAGCGGACCGCGGCGCTGAGGGT
>DAIRFU010000757.1:0-3351 GCA_036794935.1 Kofleriaceae bacterium
GCGCGCTGGCGCTGCTCGTCCTGCGCGCGCTGGCGCTGCTCGTCCTGCGCGCGCTGCTGTTGCTCGGCACGCTGCCGCTCCACGTCCTGCGTGCGCCGGCGCTGGTCCTGCTGGGAGCGCCGCGCCTGCTCGGCCTGCTGGCGGCGCTGGGCGTCCTGCCGCTGTCGCTGCTCGTCACGCTGGCGCTGCTGCTCCGTGACGCGACGGCCACGCTCGGCGAGCTGCCGGCGCTCCTGCTCGAGCCGTTGCCGTTCCTGGGCGGCGCGGCGTCGCGACGCATCGTCGGTTGCCCGGCGCTGGGTCTCCTCGAGCGCGCGCTGGCGCTGCTGGAGCCTCTGCTCGTCCGTCGTGATTCGACGCCGCTGCTCGTCAAACCGACGTCGCTCGGTCGCCCGCTCGCGACGCTCCTGCTCGGCGCGCTGGACCCGGCGATCGAGGTCGCCACGGACGGCTTGCTCGCGCTGCAAGCGATCCTGCCAGCGCGCGGTCTCGCGATCACGTCGCGCTGCACGCTCCGCGTCGCGCCGGCGCTGCGCGTCGAGGCGCCCGATGCGGTCGATGTCGACGCGCGTCGGTCGGACCTCGATGCGATGCCTGCGCAGATAGTCGGGACTCGGGCCCGCCACCCAGGAACGATCCTCGTAACGCGCGAATCGCTGGATCGGACGCGTGTCGCGCAGGTAGCGATCGTGATCGCCACGCACGTAATGCCGCCGCAGATCGCGCGAGGTCAGGTACGTCGTCGGCACGAAACGCCACGCTTGGTCCGGAACGTAGTCGGCATACTCGTCGTAGCCGAGCGGAGCCCAGCCAGCCCAGTCGTCGCCGACCCGCCACTGCACCCACGCCGGTCCCCACCGCGTATCGGGCCGCCACACCCAGCGATCTCTCCACACCCAGCGGCCGTAGTGGTCGGTCGCCCAGCCGAACGGATCGTTGGACACCCACGCGAAGCCGTAGTCGGTGTAGTCCCAGTAGCCGTTCGTGTACGGCACGTACTCGGTGCTCGCGGGCGCGAACACGTAGCCGTAGTCGGGGTCGTCGTACCAGCTGCCGTACGGATCGAGCTGATCGTAAAAGGTCGTGACGTCGGGGACCGGGCTGCCTGCGGGCGCGCTCGTCACATCGACGTAGACGGGCTCGGTCGCGTAGTCATCCACCGCGAGCGAACCCGTCGCGTAGTCGTCGGGATAACTCTGGTCGACGTACGTATCGTCCGACGAGTACGTCGGGCTCGCGTAAGGCGTCGACGACGGATAGCTCGAGTCGAGTTGCGTCGTGCAGCCACCGACGAGGGTGACAATGAGAAGAGTGCTGGAACGCATGGGCGCCTCGCTGATGCATCCGGAGTGATGCATGCGCTGCGCCGACCCCGAGCGTGTGATCCCGATCAGCGCAGGACGTCGCGACTCGAGGTCACGAGCACGCACGTACAGCCGGTCTCGCTGAACACGCGCTCATCGGCCGTGCCCGGCTCGGCGCGGCTGTAGTCGCCGGGGTAGAGCTTTCTGTCTTCGATCCAGAGCTCGCCGTCGAGCAGGTGGAGCTCCTCGACCGCTGCATGGGCGTGCGGCGGATACGCGACGCCGGGCGCGAGCCGAACCAGCATGCTCACGCGTCCAGTCGAGTCATCGGTCGCGAGCAGCTTGCAGGAGATGCCGGGCGCGACCTCCGCCCACGCGGGCTCGGCGGCCCAGCGCGCCTCGGTCGTGGGCACGGGTTCGCCGCTGCCCGCCTCGGCGGCGATGCGCTGCGCGAGCCGATCCCACAGCGGCGTCGGCGGCCGCAGCACGTCGGTCGGCCACCCGGCGAACGAGTCGACGATCGGCCGCAGCGCGTCGAGCTCGCTGCTGCACACGGCACACTCGCGGAGGTGCGTCTCGAGCTCCGATCGCTCGCGCGGGGGCAGCGAGCGCAGCGCGTATTCGGCGACGCGTTCCGTTTGCTCGCAGCCGGGCTTTTCCGCCGCGGTCACGGGCGCTCTCCTCCGTGGCCGAGCGCCTTGCGCAGCTTGGCGAGCCCGGAGCGGACACGCGTCTTCACGGTACCCACCGGTTGGCCGAGGCGAGCGGCCGTATCCGAGTACGTGAGCTCGGAGAAGAACGCGGTCTCGATCACCTGGCGCTCGTCCGGCGTGAGGGTCGCCAGCGCGGCGTGCAGCAACCCGTGCTGCTGCTGCGCATCGACCGCATCCCCCGGCCCGTTCTCCCGGTCCGACGCCGCGGGGTGATCCGAGTGGGAATCTGGACCGACACGCTTCTTGCGTCGTTCGAAGCGCAGCCGATCGATCGACCGCGAGCGCGCTTGCATCATGATCCAGCCGACCACCGTTCCGTCGTCCGGATTGTAGTCGCCGGACTTGCGCCAGACGTCGTGAAACACGTCGAGCGTGAGCTCCTCGGCAATCTCACGGTTACTGCAGATGCGCATGGCTAGCGTGAACACCAGACGATGTGATCGTTCGTAGAGGTCTCGCAGCGCTTGTTGATCGCCTGCGGCAATGGAGACGACCAGCCGAACCCAATCTTGCTCCTGGACCGGTGTGATCGATCGGTCGGCGTACAGGAGGTCTCCGAGCGTCGTCGACGCCTCACTTGGAGTTGGACCCTCCGGAGCTTGTTTCGCCTTCATGGATGGCTTCGCACCCGTTTGGAGAACCGATTGCCTCCGATATTATTCGTCCGGAGCCGTCACGCAACTCGGTTTCCCATGCGGTGAAGCACGCGACGTGCATCCGGCAACAAGCACGGGGCGTGCCAGTTGTCTCGGTGACCTCGAACTCGACCTCGACATCGGCTGGGGCGACCTCACCGTCGCAAAGATCGCAGCGGACGCCGGTGCCCAGGCCACCCCATGTCGCTGCCGGGGCCATATTCGGTAGCCGGCCGGATCGCATGCGATCGCGCGCCGCGTCTCGGAGCCGGTATGAGGTCTCATTTTTTCGGATCACTGCTGATCAAAACGACAAGACGACCGTCACGGATTTGGAAATCCGCATCCCCGGGCGATCAGTCGTCGAGGTACTTCCAGTCGTCGGAGGCGCCGTCGAGCCGGCGCACGCGGGCGGCCGCCAGCACCTCGGGTGCGAGCAGGCGCGCGTTGATCCCCATCCGGTCGAGGCTGCGACCGTCGATCGGCGACCAGTGCGTCGTGCAGCCGCAGCTCGGGCAGTGATGGAAGTCGATCGTCTTGTCACCGCGGCGGTACGTCGAGGTCGCGCCCGTGATGCGGACCTCGGCCGGCGCGTAGTACGCCCACAAGGTGCCGAGGCGGTGGCAGATCGAGCAGTTGCACGAGGTGACCTCGGTCGGCGCACGCGCGATCGCGATCCGCACCGCGCCGCAGTGGCAG
>DAIRFU010000758.1:0-3350 GCA_036794935.1 Kofleriaceae bacterium
CGGACCATGCCGCGATCGATGTAGCTGAGGCCTGCGATCTCGGTGATCGCGCGCAGCTCGCGGCCGGTGAACCGGCCGTGCATTCCGTCGATCATGTCGGCGAGCTCGACGAGCGCGTCCTCGCCCTCACCGCGGATCGCGTAGCGAAAGCCGCGCGCGAGCGGCTCGGCGGGCATGATCGTCGCGTGCGGGCCACCGGCGACGAGCGTGAACCCGGCGAGCGCCGCGGCCAGCGCGTAGGCCGGCTGCACGTGCAGCGTCTTGAGGTGCAGGCCGACGAGGTCGGGCACGAACGCGGCGACGCGCAGGTGGATCTCGTCGTGATCGTGCGGCGCGTTCGGCGCCGACGCGTCGAGCAGGCCGACCTCGTGCCCGGCCTCGCGCAGCGATGCCGCGAGGTGGCAGAACGAGAGCAGTGGCGTGCGCACCGGCTCCGGCGACGGCGGATTGATGAGGAACACGCGCGCCATCGGCCTACGCTATCACCAGCGCGAAGCCGTCTCGCTCACCGCCGGCCGTCGCCTCGCAGATCGCGGCGGCCGCCGCGGGGATCGCCCGCACGTCACCCAGGCGGAGTGCGAGCCGGGCGATGCCGTGGGCCGCGAGGCGCGCGCCGACCGCGGGTGGCAGCCAGTACCACGGAGCCCGCGGCGCGGCGGCACCGCGCTCGGCACACGTCACGCTGCACGCGGCGGCATCGATCTCGATCGGCGCGACCGGGACCCGGGTGCGGGTGCGAAACGAGCCGGCGACCTGGACATCGTCGAGGCACATCGCGCGCAGCGCGTCCTCGACGATCGCGCGGTCGAACGCGGGATCCTCGGGCAGGACAAGCGAGGCCAGCGGCACGCGCGCGAGCGAGTCGAGCGTGTGCTCGCGCAGCGGCTGGCCTGCACCGGCGACGAGCGCGAGCGCGACCCACGGCCGTGGCTCGAGCGTGTCGGACAGAAAATGCAGCGTGCGGCGCGCGCGCCAGTCGTCCCACGCGAGCCGCGCCGCCGCGGTCACGAAGCCGCGCGGTAGCACGCTCGGCCATGGTGCGAGCCCGGTCTGGCCGCGCACGACGGGACCGACGCCGAAGGCGCGCGCGATCGCCTGACCGACCTGCGCGAGCAGCGGCGCGGCGTAGATCGCGTCATCCTCGCCCGCCGCGGGGTACGCGAGCTCCGGCCACGCGCGTACGCCGAGGTAGCCGCCGACGCACTCGTCGAGATGGACCGGCAGCGCCTCGCGGTGACGGCCGAAGTGACCCAGCTCGTGGACCACGGGCGCGGTCAGATAGCGGTCGAGCGTCGCGTGCGTGTCGAGACCGCGTGACGCGAAGTACGCGAGGTCGGCCGGCGAGCCGTAGAGCAGCGGCATGCAGGCGCCGTAGTGCGTGCGGACGTAGAGCTCGGCGAACGTCGGCGCGCGCGCGCGGAACGCAGCGGCATCCGGTGCGCCGAGTGGCAGCTCGGGGGCGACGCCCGCGTCGGCGAGGAGCGCGAACAGCCCCTCGATCGCGGCGCTCATCCTCGGCAGTCGCGACCAGTCGAGCGGCGCGTGCATCAGCGTCGCCGCGGGCTCGTCGGTGCCGACGATCTGCGCGACGCGCAGCCGCGGCATCAGCTCGGTGTAGTGGTTCTCGATCTCGGCGGCGCGCTGCGGAGCGTCCTCGGTCGCGAGCGCACGCGCGATCACGCGGCGCAGCGGCGATGGCAGCTCGAGCCGGCGCGGCCGGGCATCGGCGCGCAACCGACCGGCGGCCTCGAGCTCGCGCCACGCGACCTTGCCGGCCCGCGACAGCGCGCTGTCGAGCCGGCGTGCGATCGCGTCCTCGATGGGCTTCGTGCCGATCACGACGAGCGCGTCGGGCGCGACCTCGAGCCGCCGCTCCTCGACATCGACCAGACCGGCGGCGACGAGCCAGCTGCGGATCGCCGAGCCCTCGTGGACGTCGCCGCCGTCGGTGTAGACCGCCATGTCGAGCGCGAACAGCAGGCCCTCGATCGGCCCCGCCCTACCCTCGTCGACGCGCAGGTCCTTGACCACCACGAGCCCGCCCGGCGCGATCGCCTTCGCGGCGGCGTCGCACAGCGCGGCGCCGATCGACGCGTCATGGAGGTGGAGCACGTTCGCGAGCAGCGCGACGTCGTGCCCGTCGCCGAGCTGCGCGGCGCGGATGTCGCCGGTCACGAACGCGGCGCGATCGCCAAACCCGGCGAGCTGCGCGCGCGCGAGCTCGACGATCTCGGGCATGTCGACGAGCGTCGCGCGACCCTCCGGCCGTGCCGCGAGCCACGCGCGCGTGTACGCACCGGCGCCGCCGCCGAGATCGAGCAGCGTGCGTGCTTCCGCGGGCAGCATGTCGGCGAGCTCGGCCGCCGCCGCGGTACCCGCGGTGACGAGGTGCGCGTGCATGCGCCGCATCGCGTCGTCGCCGGCACCCGGCAGCGGACGGTCGTGCCGGATCACGTCGGCGATCAGGCCCCAGCCGGCGCGCGGGACGGCGACGCGCTGGGGCACGCGCGCGGCAACGTAGCGATCACGAGTCCGCGCGAGTGCACCGAGCGCGCACAGCACGTCGAGGAGGCGGCGCAGCCGCCAGCGCCCGGCGCCGATGCCGATCGCGGAGGCCAGCTCGTCGAGCGTGCGCGGCTCGGCGAGCGCGGCGAACACGCCGAGCTCGTGGCCGGCCTCACCGGCGGCGGCGCGCAGGAAGTCACCGGCTGCGCCGTCTGCTGCGCCGAATACGTCCACGGATCGCGGGGCTCACTTGTCCCGCGGGGACGCGTCCCGCGGGGACGCGTTCGGCCCAGGGTGCGCGTCATCCTCGCGAGCTCGGACGACGCGGTGATTCATGGGCCTCACTTGTCCGGGTTGAGGTGGATTGTCTTGCCGATCACGACGACGTCGCCCTGCGCGTTGACGTCGACCGTCTCGGTCGCCCGGATGTCGACGCGCTTCGATTCGATCTCGACCGCCTCGCTCGCCTTGAGCGAGAGCCGCGCAGCCTCCATCTGCAGCACCGGCCCCTCCTCGGTCAGCCGGATGCGCACCTCGACCATGCCCGCACCGTTGCGGATCTCGACCAGCTGGTCGCCGCCCTGCTCGCCGAGAACCAGCGTGCGCCCGTCCCGCAGGTAGAGCTCGCGCTCGTCGCCGGTCTCCTCGGCTCGGTGCCGAGCCTCGAGTTTTTCCTTCGGCGCTCCGGACATACACGCAGGCTATCACATACGATGAACGCGGCTGCGCGCTGCCCCATGACGCTGGATCTGCTGGTCTGTCCCGGTTGTCGAACGCTGCGCGGCGATCGCCTCGAGCTGCGCACGCTCGAGCGCGCCGGTGACGTGCTCGCGTGCGAGTGCGGC
>DAIRFU010000759.1:0-3342 GCA_036794935.1 Kofleriaceae bacterium
CGTCTCGTACGAGGGCGAGGTCAAGGTCATCGACTTCGGCATCGCGAAGGCGACGAGCCGCAACTCGCGGACCATGGCCGGCGTGCTCAAGGGCAAGTTCGGCTACATGTCGCCCGAGCAGGTGCGCGGGCTGCCGCTCGACCGGCGCAGCGACATCTTCGCGATCGGCACGATGCTCTACGAGTGTCTGACGGGCGAGCGCCTGTTCCAGGGCGAGACCGACTTCTCGACGCTCGAGAAGGTCCGTAACGTCGACATCGCGGCACCGCGCCAGGTCAACCCGAGCATCCCCGAGCCGATCGAGAAGATCATCCTCAAGGCGCTCGCGAAGGACGTCGAGGATCGGTACCAGTGGTGCAGCGAGATGCTCGCCGACCTGCAGGCGTACCTGATGAGTCAGGACGTCGTGTTCACGGCGAAGTCGCTGTCGACCTGGCTGAAGGAGGTGTTCGCCGCCGAGATCGAGCGCGAGCGCGGGCTGCTCGAGCAGTACAAGCGCGTCGGCCGCGATGGCCTGATCGCGGGCGTGCCCTCCGCGGAGGCCAAGCTCGATGTCGTCGAGCACCTCGGCGAGGCGGGCCAGCCCGAAGGCGACGCGACGATGCTCGGTGGGCCGAGCTTCGAGGATGTCGAGAAGGGGACCGGGGCGGCGCCCGACGTGCATCAGAGTCCCGCCGCCAACGGTCCGCGCGGCTCGGTGCAGAAGAAGTCCGCGGCAGCGGCGATGCCGGTCCCGTACGAGGAGGACGACGACGACGGGGAGAGCGAGGGAGACTTCGGCGAGGAGGCTCCGACCGAGATCTTCGGCGACTCCGATGCGCCCCCTGCGCCGATGCCCGCCGCCGGCCGCGCACCGTCGCGCGACATGCCGGGTCGGCCGGCCACGATCCCGCCGCGCCCGCCACCCGGCGCGCGCGCGCCGTCGCAGCAGCCGATGGCGGCGAGCGCGATGCGACCTGGCCACCATGGCGGGATGCCCCCCGAGGGCTACGCGCCGGCGGCCGCCTACAATCCCGGCTCGTATCCGCCGCCGCTCGGCACGCCGCCCGGTGCCCAGCCCGCGATGGGCGGCCCGATGTCGGGACAGCAGGTCGCGATGGGGACGCCAGGCGGTATCCCGCAGCAAACCGGTCATGGCGACGGGCAGCCGCAGTCGCAGCGCACCGTGCTCGGCATGCAGGCGCCGTCCGGCCTCGGCAACTACGGCGGCGGCTACCGGCCGTCGCAGCAGGTAGCCGCGCAGCAATCCGGTCCTCATCAGATGCCGGGGTCGCAGTCGGCACCGCACCAGATGCCGATGCAGCCCTACGGCTATCCGCCGCAGCAGGGCTACCCGCAGGGCTATCCGCCCGCGTATCCGCAGGGCTACGCGGGATATCCGTCGGGCCAGATGCCGGCGATGGGCGCGGTCGATCCGGCGGCACCGATCGCAGAGGGCAAGCGCTCGACGCTGGTGCGCGACATCGCGATCGGCGTCGGCATCGCCGCGCTCGTCTTGATCGGCTTCCTCGTCGTCAAGATGTTCGTGCTCGATAACGACAAGCCGGGCGCCGGTACGGCGACGACGTCGAAGTTCGCGACCGTCAAGCTCGCGATGCCGGCCGGTATCGCCGCCGAGATGTTCGTCGACGGTGATCGGGTCGCGACGGTGACCAGCGATTCGCCGGGCATCCCGGTCAGCGCTGGCGTCAAGCACATCAAGCTCGTCGGTACGAACGGACTGTCGTGCGACGACGCCAAGGTGAGGCTCGAGGCCGGCAAGACGACGACGCTCGCGTGCAGCTTCGGCATGAGCGGCTCGGACGGCAGCGGCTCCGCGGGCGCGAACGCCGGCAGCGCCGTGGTCCCGCAGGTGGCGCAGGGCTCGGCCGCCGCCGGCAGCGGCGACGCGAAGACCATCGATACCAGCGCCGCCGACACGAAGGCGACCGAGACCAAGCCGGCGGACACGAAGAAGCCGCTCGACGTGAAGACGACCGACGTCAAGACCACGGTGAAGGCGAGCGACTCGAAGAAGCCCACCGACACGAGGAAGCTCGGGGAGACGAAGATCACCGGCGACACGAGGAAGGACGCCGACACCAGGTCGTCGGGTGACAAGGCCACCGCGGGCGATCCCAGCAAGGGCTACCTGCAGGTGTTCAGCAAGCCGATCGCCGACATTGCCGTCGACGGCAAGCCGACGAACCTCAAGACGCCGATCTCGGGCCACACGCTCGCGCTCACGCCGGGCAAGCACAAGATCACGTTCGCCATCGGCGACGACCGCTTCACGTATCCGGTGATCATCCGCGCGGGCGTCACCGATACGCTGAGCAAAGATCTCCAGTAGCGCGCCCGGGCGCGCGACCGGTCAGGTCTTGCTCTCTTGCTGCTCGAGCTCGTGCAGCTTGGACTCGAGCTCGGCGATGCGATCCGCGAGCTGCTTGACGTCCTTGTTGACGCTCGCCCACGGATTGATCGCCTGCTGGATGTCCTCGATCGCGCCGCGCACCCGGTTATCGACCTGGCGCTGCCACTCGTCGAGCCGATGCTTGGAGTGATCGACCCACTCGCGTAGCGAGGCGAGCCGGCGCTTGTTCGCGGCCGCCTCGTCGGTCGGATCGTCGATCTCCTGCCTTTGCTCGACGACCATCTCCTCGAACACGCCCTCCTCGCCCTCTTTTTTCTTACCGGGGAGGATGCTCTGGACGCGGCGCTGCGCCTCCGCAAACCATTCGCCACCGCTCTGGATGATGTTGCGCATCGCGTTGAGCGGGAGGAAGCTGCGTTGCTTCTTCTCTTCCTCGAAGATGATCTGCGCGAGCGTGACCGTCGTCAGATCCTCTTTTGTTTTGTTATCTACAATTTTTACGTCATCGCCATTCCGGATCATCTCGCTGATCTGGTCGAGCGTTACGTACCGACTGTGCTCGGTATCGTAGAGCTTGCGATTGGCGTAGCGCTTGATGATCCGGGTGTCGGGCATTACGCGCTCCTCAATGATTCCAAAGTTATCACGCAGCGCGCCATCCTCTCAACGTGTCACACTCAAAGCGTGGGGCCTGACCTCATTATCGGGCGCTTGAGAGCGATCCGCGACCCTCGGATGCGGGTCCTGTCGCTCGTCGGTGCCCTGGGGGAGGGGGAGCCGGCGGCGTGGGTCGACGCGCTGGCCGCGATCGTCGCCCGCGCGCACCTCGTCGACGATGCCGACGCGATGGAGACCCTGCAGTGCGTGACCCACGCGGCGGCCGAGCCGAGCCTGCCGTACGAGCTGCGCCAGCGTCTGTACGAGGCGGCCGTCGAGCGCAACCTGCCGACGATCGCGCGGCTGTTCCTGGTCGCCTCGCCGCAGGGGGG
>DAIRFU010000760.1:0-3340 GCA_036794935.1 Kofleriaceae bacterium
TCGTCGAGATCAGCGGGTTGATCTCGAGCATCGAGCAGTCCATCTCCTCGTAGCAGCGGGTCAGCGCCTTGAGGAACTTGTGCAGCTCGCCACCGAGCTTGCCCTTCATACCGAGCTGCTTCGCGATGCTGCGCGACTGCCAGTCCTGCCAGCCCGTCGCCGGATCGATCGCTTCCTTGATGATCTTCTCCGGGTGGGTCGCGGCGACCTCCTCGATGTCCATGCCGCCCTCGGTCGAGGCCATCACGGTGACGCGCCCGGTGCCGCGGTCGAGCAGCATGCCGAGGTAGTACTCGTGCTCGATCGCGAGTCCCTGCTCGACGAGCAGCCGCTGGACCTTCTTGCCCTCGGGGCCGGTCTGCGGCGTCTTGAGCTGCATGCCGAAGATCGCCTTGACGGCGGCCTCGGCGTCGGCACGCGTCTTCGCGACCTTGACGCCGCCGCCCTTGCCGCGCCCGCCGGCGTGGATCTGCGCCTTGACCACGACCACGTCGGTGCCGGCCTGCTGCTGCACCTTGGGGATCGCGGCGATGGCTTCTTCCGCGGACATGGCCGGGATGCCGAACGGCACCGGCACGCCGTACTTCTGGAACAGCTGCTTGCCTTGGTACTCGTGGATCTTCACGAGCGCGGGTGTATCACACCAACGCGCGTACCGGATCGCCGCCGCTCTGCGCCGCTCGACGCCGCTGTACGCCGCTCAGGCCGCCTCGGATCGGCGCGGCCACCACAGAAACGCCGAGAGCGCGAACGTCACCGGCAGCACCATCATCGCGATCGTGGCGACCACGTGATCGAGCAGCATCCCGAGCACGTAGGGTGACCACAGATCACCGAACAGGTGGATCGCGAAGATCATCGCCGCCATCGCGCTCGCGCGCAGCTCGGGCGGTACGGCGCGCAGGCCGATCGCGTTGACCGGCGAGGTCGACAGGAACAGCCCGATCTCGGCGACGAACGCGGCCGCGAAGAAGGCCGCCGGTATCGGCATCAGGAACGCGGCGGCGGCGAGCGGCGCGGCGACGACCATGCCGATCGCGCAGATTCGCAGCAGCGCGTTCGTGCCCCGCTTGTGCGCCGGATCGGTGAACCCGGCATCGGCGGCGAGCGGTGTTCGGCGCAGCGCGGCGTCGGCCCAGCGGCCGCCGACCACGGTGCCGATGATCCCGGCGACGATCGTGATCGCCCCGAAGTACGTGTTCGCGCTCTCGAGCGTGAGCGTGGCCGAGAACCGCTCCGCGATGAACGTCGGTGCCCAGTACGAGAACGCGCCGATGGCGGCGGTGTATGCGCAGTAGCCGAGCACGGCGCGGCGGAACAGCGGCAGCTTCGCGAGCGTGCGCAGGCCGTCGAGCACCTTGCCGTGCGCCTCGCGCAGCTTGCGCTCCGGCTCGGCGATCAGGAGACACGACAGCGCGAGCACGAGGCCGGGACCGCCGCACAGGTAGAACGCCGCGCGCCAGCCCCAGCGCGCCTCGATGACACCGCCGACCACGTAGCCGAGCGCCGAGCCGACCGGGATCGCGAGATAGAAGATCGCGAGTGCCCGACCCTTCTGCTCGGGAGGCGTCAGATCGTCGATGATCGTCGGCGCGAGCGTCGCGTAACTCGCCTCGCCGACGCCGACGACCACGCGCGCGAGGACGAGCAGCGCGAAGCTGTCGGCGAGCCCGGTCGCCAGCGTCGCCAGGCTCCACACCGCGACGCCGAGCGCGATCAGGCCCTTGCGCGCGCCCTTGTCCGCGCGCGCCCCGAACAGCGGCGAGGTGACGAAGTAGCCGAGCAAGAACGCGGTCGCGAGCAGGCCGGCCTGCGTGTTCGACAGGTCCAGCCCACCCTCGAGGACCGGCGCCTTGATCCGCGTGAGCACCGCCGCCACGATCATGCGGTCGACGTAGTTGAGGAGGTTGAGCCCGGTGAGCAGAACGAGGATCGCCGTCCGGTTCTTGATCATCGCGCCCCGCGCTCCAGTCTAGCCCGCGTGGCCGCAAGCTTGCGGATTCCTTGGCGCATAAATCCGTGGTCACGATCGGCCGGCGACGGTCACGGCCGCCCGAAGAATTTTCTGTCACAACCGAGGCCCGGCCAACACTAACTGGAGTGGGAGTACCGCCGGTCTCGATCACGGGTACGACGCTCTGCTTCGACCGCGCCGGGGCAACGCTGATCGCCGCCGAGGAAGATGGCATCGCGGTCGTCGATCTGATCGGCACGCGCACCACGCGGTTGCCGCAAGGCAACGCGCGTGCGGTGGTCGGCTTCGACGATCAGATCTGGATCGCCACGCATGACGACCAGCTCGTGCGCGTCGATCTCGGCGGCCGCTCGCTCTCGGAGCCGGTCGCCTTGCCCGCCACGGGGTATCCGGTGCTCGTGCCCGCGTCGTTCGGGGCGCCGGCCGCGATCTGGAATGCCGCGCCGGCGGTGTCGCTGATGGATGACTTCGGCAGCCTCACCCGCGTCGAGGTCTCCGACGTCGACCTGGCGTTGCCGTTCACCGGCCGGCGCATGCTCACCGTCCGCGGAACGACGTTGACCCTGTCGAGCGGCGTGACCGCGCAGCTCACCCCCGGCACCACCGTGCTCGGCGGGGTCGTGATGTGCGACGGCAAGGCCGCGACGCTGCTCGTCGCGCGGGAGGGAACGCGCCGCCTGCTCGTGCTGTCGCTCCGTGCCGCGCAGTTCATCCAGCACGCGCCGGTCGCCGCGGGCACCGTGCGGGTAGCGGCACGGGGGTATCGCGCCGTCGCCCAGCTCGACGCGCGGACCCTCGTCGCGATCGATCTACACAGTGGCCGCGAGCTCGGCGTCGCGAGCTTCGACTTCTCGATCGACGAGCACGCGGTCGATCCCGACGGCGGCCGCGTGATCGTGCGCTCCGACCAGGGCGAGATCGAGCTGCACGAGCTCGCCGAGCTGCTCGCGCGAACGGCGAGCGTCGCCGTCCCCGGCGAGGTCGATGCCGCGTCCGTCGTCCCGGCCGATCCGGCGGCAGCGGACGAGCCGGTGCGTGACGACGAGGGTGGGGCCGCGGTCGATCACGCGTGCAACGGTCCTGCCGCGCCCACGCCGAGCGCTGCGCCCGCGCCGACGCTGGCACCCGCGCCCGCGCCCGCACGCTCGCGCCGTCCGTTCCTGTGCCCACCGCTCCTCGCGCTCCAGCCGCGACAGCGCCCGACCCCGCTCGAGCCGGTCACCGCGCGGGCGCAGCTCGATCGCGAGCTCCGCCTGGTCGCGCTGCGGACGCTGCAGGCGATCTCGCACGCGTGGGACACGCGCCGCCTCGGCTACGGCAACGAGGGCCGCCATCCGTACGAGCTCGAGGTCGCCGCCTTGCTCG
>DAIRFU010000761.1:0-332 GCA_036794935.1 Kofleriaceae bacterium
GCAGCGATCGCGCTCGGCCGGCGTCGGCTTGTTGTCGGGCGGCGCACAGCGCACGACCGTGGAGACGTAAGCGTCGGTCAGGCGCAGGCCGTCGCCTGGCGCGGTCGAGCCCGGCTGGTTCGCGAAGCCCGCGCGGTGCAGCGCCGCGTAGAGCCAGTCACCGGAGCGGTCACCGGTGAACACCCGCCCGGTGCGGTTCGCGCCGTTCGCCGCGGGCGCGAGCCCGACGACGAGCAGCCGCGCGCGCGGGTCGCCAAAGCCCGGCACCGGGCGCGCCCAGTACGTCTGGCCGGTGAAGCGTTTCGGCACCGCGGCGGCCGCCGCCTCGCGGC
>DAIRFU010000761.1:342-3338 GCA_036794935.1 Kofleriaceae bacterium
CGGTCGCGATCACCAGGGGAAACACGCCAAGGATGAAAGCGAAGGCCGTCATCAGAACCGGCCGGAATCGCATCTCGGCGCCGGCCGCCGCCTCGCGGCAGCGCACGAGCCGCGCGCACCTGCGGCAGCCGGTGATGTCCGAGGTCA
Source organism: Kofleriaceae bacterium (assembly GCA_036794935.1). Taxonomy (GTDB): domain Bacteria; phylum Myxococcota_A; class Polyangia; order Haliangiales; family Haliangiaceae; genus JABFXX01. The sequence goes on from DAIRFU010000761.1 coordinate 490, forward strand.
GCGTGCGGAGTCGCTGCGACACGAACGCGAGTGTCGCACGCACCGTGTGACAGGTCTTGATCGCCGCATGGTGTCGCGGCGCCGCCGCGTCCTCTAGTGACGAGAGATGCGATACGCAGTGTGGTGCTTGTTCCTGGTGCTCGGGCTCGCGACGGCGCGGGCCCAGTCGATCACGACCGGCGCGGTGCAGGGCCGGGTCACCGACGCGCAGACCGAGCTACCGCTCGCCGGCGTGACCGTGATCGTCGGCTCGCAGGTCGCGATCACCGACGAGGACGGCACGTTCAAGATCACCGACCTGTTGCCCGGCACCTACGACGTCCAGCTCGTGTTCGACACCGCGACGGTCGTGCGGCGCGGGGTCGTGGTCGGCGCGGCGAACGTGACCTCGATGTTCGAGGCGATGAAGATCGGCGAGGCCGTGTTCGTCGATGGCACGCCGCCGCCGATCAACATCGACTCGGCGACCAAGGAGACCCGGGTCAAGCGTGAGGAGATCGAGAGCCTGCCGACGGGGCCGACGGTCGAGGGCGCGCTCCGCGGCATCCCGGGCACCCAGAACGACGGCGTGGGCATCGCGATGTCCGGCAGCTCCGCGCTCGAGAACCGCTATCTCGTCGACGGCATCGACATCACCGGCCTGACGTACGGCAGCCTCGGCACGCCGCTGCTCAACGACTTCGTCCACGAGATCGTCGCGGTCAGCGGCGGCTACAACGCGGAGTATGGCCGGTCGACCGGCGGCGTCGTCAACATCATCACGCGCTCGGGCACGGACGAGCTGCGCGGCTCGGTGTTCGGCGTCATCACGCCGGGCTTCCTCTCGCTGGCGGCCCACGAGACGCCGAGCAACGCGTCGTCGATCGATGTCACCGGCAACAACGCGTACAGCGGTCACTTCGGGTTCGAGCTCGGCGGCCCCATCATCAAGAAGCGCGCGTGGTTCTACGTCGGCATGGCGCCGCGGCTCGCGCGCACCGACTACACGCGCACGACGAAGCGCCAGACCGACTGCCGCGTGCGGCAAGACAACGGCGCGCTGTCCCCGTGCCGTGCCGAGTACGCAGACGGCGATCCCGACGTCGACCCGGCGACCGGCTTCTATCTCACCGATTCGCTCGACACCGAGGTGCGCAGCGCGACCTCGCGCTCCGCGCAGCTGATCGGCAAGATCAACGTGGCTCCCACGAAGAACGACCAGATCCAGGTCAGCCTGATCGGCGTGCCCGAGCGAGGCGAGTCGCCGGCGCTCTATGGCCTGCCGACGACCGGCGGGCGCTCGTCGGGCCTGACGACGGACACCGCCGCGCGCTGGACGTCGAAGCTCGACGGCGGCTCGACCGAGCTCGAGGTGCTCGCGGCCTGGCACCGGTCGACGTTCAACACCGGGTCGATCGATCCTGCGTTCGACGACGTGCCGCTCCAGCAGCTGTACGCCGCCGATCTGGTCAAGATGGCAGCGCTCGGCGGCGAGTCGGGGCTCACCGCGGCAGGCTGCACCGACGGCGGCGCCGGCGATCCGTATCCGCTGATCAAGAACTGTCCGACCAACTATTCGGCGTACGCGATCGGTGGCCCGGGCACGGTCGCGCGCGATCGCGAGGAGCGGCGCGCCGGTCGCATCGGCGTCCTGCACCGGATCAAGGCACTCGGCACGCACGAGCTCAAGGCGGGCCTCGACGTCGAGGACAACCACAAGATCAAGGCGCGCCTGTACTCGGGCGGCGCGTTCATCCAGAACCTCGGCAGCTCGATCATCGTCAATCGCTACGCCGAGCTCGCGCGTCCCGGCGAGGTGGATCCGAGCTTCGACCGGACGTGCAGCACGCCGGGCGGCAGCGGCCTGGGCTCGATGGACGGGGGCATCCCGTGGCGCTATCTCGGCGGCCTCGGCGATCCGTCGACCCGCGTCGAGGGCCAGACCCGCAACTGGGGGGCGTACCTCCAGGACTCGTGGCACCCGCTGAAGAACCTGACGCTCAACGCGGGCGTGCGCTACGAGGAGCAGCGCCTCTACTTCGCGAAGCGGCTGCGCGGCCAGCCCGATCCGATCACCGGCGATCCCACGGGCGACGTCGCGATGAGCCTCACCGGCAACTGGTCGCCGCGGCTCGGCGCGATCTGGGATCCGACCGAGCAGGGCCGCGCGAAGCTCTACGCCGCGTGGGGCCGCTACTACGAGGGCATCCCGATGGACATCAACGACCGCTCGTTCGGCGGCGAGGTCAGCCTGCAGCAGACGTACGCGCCGGGCGCGTGCGGTCCGGTCGATCCGGCGCTCGGCGTGGTCGATGGCTCGCGCTGCGTCACCACGATGCAGCAACCCAGCGACGAGCAGCTGATCGGCGCGAGCGGCACGCTAGTCGCGCCCGGCATTCGCGCCCAGTACCTCGACGAGGGCCTGCTCGGCGGCGAGGTCGCGCTGCCGGGCAGCTTCGTGTTCGGTGCGGTGCTGCAGTCGCGCCGCCTCGGCCGCGTGATCGAGGACGTGTCGACCGACAACGCGGCCACGTACCTGATCGCGAACCCGGGCGAGTGGTCGGCGGCGGACGAGGCGAAGCTCGAGCAGCGGATCGCCGAGACCACCGACACCGTCGCGCGCGGCCGGCTCGAGCACCAGTTGCGGCTGTACCGCGGGATCCGTCAGTTCGATCGCCCGGTGCGGGACTACCACGCGATCGAGCTGACTCTGTCGCGCCGGTTCGCGTCCGGGCTGTTCCTGTCGGCCTCGTACACGTACTCGCGCGCGGACGGCAACTACCCCGGGCTCGTCTCGTACGACAACGGTCAGATCGATCCGAACATCTCCTCGCAGTACGACCTCATCGAGTTGCTCGCGAACCGGCGCG
>DAIRFU010000762.1:0-3337 GCA_036794935.1 Kofleriaceae bacterium
GTAGCTCGGATGGATGATCGACCCCTGCCCTTCGACGAGTACGAGATCGGCGTCCTTCGCGTTCTCGAGCACGAGGCGCTCGGCGGCACCTGCGATGAAGTCGGCGACGACCGCATCGACCGCCATGCCGCGCCCCTCGATGAGGATGCCCGTCTGTCCGGTCGCGGCGAACGCGGTGCGGATGCCCTTCGCCCGGAGCGCGCCGAGGATCTGCAGCTGCGTCGTCATCTTGCCGATGTTGCAGTCGGTGCCGACCGTCAGGACGATCGTCGCGTCGATGTCGCGCACTCGGCCGCGCGAGACGTCGAGACTCGAGGGGGGACGGCGCAGATCGTGGATCGCGACGCCGCGTGCTGCGGCGAGCGTCGCCGATGGCACGCGCGACGAGAAGGATCCACTGCGCCGGCAGCTTGCCTCCGGCCGGCGCGATGCCGATCAACAGCGCGGTGGGCTCGAGCGCGAGGCCCTCGTCGAGCGTGGCGACGACGGGGATGTCGCCCCCGAACCCGATGACGTCGGCCGCGGTCTGGCCGGCACGCGTCGCGTCGATGACGCCGGCGACGCGCTCGGGCGTATAGCGGATGCAGGCGTTGGCGGTCTTCGAGCTGTCCGGCCCGAACAGACCGTCGGCGAGGATCAGGAAGCGCTGGTCACGCGACATGCAAGGCCCGAACGTGCGAGAGTGAGCTCGTCAGCGACGAACGCACAATCTACACAGGGGCTGTCGCGGTTTGCCGCTCCAGTATCGAGACGACGTCGAGGTTGGCGCGGGGCACGATGATGCCGCCCTCACTCGCCGATAGCCGGAGCACGACCGGACGCTCGCGCGTCGTGCGGCGGAATCCCTGCCCTTCGTACAGGCGAGTGAGCAGGATGCGGCGCACGATCACCATGATCACTGCGAGGCCCGGCACGGCGACGAGCAGCCCGAGCGGACCGAGCAGGCTGCCGATGATGAGCACGAAGACGATCGTCAACACCGGCGGGAGGTCGACCTTCTTCGACATGATGAGCGGTGCGACGACGTTGCCCTCGATCAGGTGCACGACGATGCCGACGACGACCACCCAGATGGCGCGCGTGCCGCCGTCGGGACCGCCGATGACGAACAGCACGGGGAGCGCCGTGGCGAGCAGCGTGCCGAAGAAGGGAACGATCGTCGCGAGTCCGGTGAACACTCCAAAGGTGAGCGCATACGGCACGTGCAGCACGGTCAATCCGACCGCCGTCAGCGTCGCGAGGAAGCTCATCGCGAGCAGCAGGCCGACGATGTACGCCCGCAGCGAGTCCCCACAGTCGGTGAGCACGTCACGCACGAGATCCCGGTGGATCGGCGGGAAGAGCGCGATCAGCCACTCGCGGTACAGCGCGGGATGGATCGCGAGGTACAATCCCATCACGGCGACGGAGAAGATGCTGATCAGCACCTCGACGATGCCGAACACCTTCGGCACGACGTCGTTGAACTGGCCCGCGACCTGATCGTAGAGGGCGAGCAGCAGCTTGTGCTGGCCAGGCTCGTACACCGAGGCAAGGGCGGGCACGCGCGTCACCAGGCGATCGATCGCTGCCTCCCACCCGGTGATGTACGTCGGCAGCACGCGGACGAGCTCGCGCGTCTGCACGATGAGCGGCGGGACGAGGATGTAGAACAGCAGGGCGAGCCCAGCGAGCGTGACGAGCACCGCGGCGGCGAGCGACCAGCCGGCCGGTACGCGCAACCGGCGCTGCAGTCCGGTCGACAGCGCGCCGAGGTACACCGAGATCATGACGCCGAGGAACAGCAGCAGGAAGACGTGTGCGACCTGCCCGGCGAGCCAGAGGAGAAGGACGGTGAAGACCGTCGCGGTGAGGATGGGCGCGAACTTGAAGCGGCGCGCCGCGCCCTCGCCGCTCACCGACCCTTCTCTTCCGTCGGGTGCTCGATCTCGGCGTGCACGGTCTCCTCGTCACGCTCACCGGCGCCGAGCGCCTTGTTCGGCTGAGCGGTGGGCGCGGGCAGCATCCCCATCTTCTGCTTCAGCGCGAGGAGCTGGTTGTCGACCGACACGGTCACGCTGCCCTTCTCGAGCTGCTTGAACTCGCGTTGCAGGGTGTCGCCGGTGAACTCCTCGTCGATCTCGGACGACGCCTTGATCATGCGCTCGTTGTTCTCGATGCGCTCCTCCATCCGCGCGAACGCCTCGAAGGCGCTCTTCTCGGAGAGCGACGACATCGTCTCGGCGATGCGCTGCTGCGCCTGCGCGCGGCGCTGGCGGGCGATGAGGAGGTTCTTCTTGCGCTTCGCCTCCTCGATCTTGTCGTTGAGGTCGCGAAGCTGGTTCTTGAGCTTCTCGGTCTCGAGGCGGTGCTGCTCCCACGTCGCGGCGAGCGTCTCGCCATGGCCGTTGTGCTCGGCCTGGCGCACGAGCGCCTGCTTGGCGAGATCGTCGCGCCCTTCCTGGATCGCCAGCATCGCGCGGCGCTCCCAATCCTGTGCCTGCTTGAACTCGGCGTCGGCCTGATCGCGCAGGCGCTTCTCGTCGGCGATGGCGGACGCCACCTGCTGCTTGGCCTTCACGAGCTGGCCGCGCATGTCGACGAGGATCTGCGTCAACATCTTCTCCGGATCCTCGGCCTTCGAGATCAGGTCGTTGATGTTGGACTTGAGGAGCGCGGAGAAACGGTCGAAGATGCCCATGGGAATCAGCGTGCCTCGCGGTACGAGCCGAGCTCGCGAAGGTGCGACGCGAGCGCGAGCGTCATGCTCTCGTAGCTCGCGAGGAATTCTTCATAGTCGAGTGCCGAGAGCTCGAGCGCCTCGGTGAGGACGATGCGATCGTCCTGGATGCCGTACGATCCGTGGAGCAGGTCGGACGCGTTGAGCTCGAGCAGGTGGCGGGTCAGGGTCGGGCTCTGGCGTCCGTCCGACGGCAACGTCATGACGTCGATCCGAAGCAGCACGACGGGGGGCGTGTAGTTCACGGCGATCGAGAGATCGCTCTCCTCGCTCGGCCGCACGATCCAGAATCCCGGCTCGACCTCGGAGTAGGTGGCGCCGGTCGCGCCGAGCCGGACGATGAAGCTCTCGATGTCGTCTTTGGTGAGCATCGGTCACACACCTTGCGAACTCTAGGTTGGCCCACCCTACGGGGAGCTCGGCCGTCGCGTTTCAGCGCCGAGTGAAGTGCGGCAAGCTACGAGCGCGCATCTATTGAGTAAAGACACGCGCCGCCCACTCGCGCACTCAATGCCGCTTGATCTGCACGAGCCGCTCCCGCGCGAGTCGGCGTCCGGTCGGGGTCGCCGCGAGCCCGCCACCCGCGGTCTCGCGGTAACGCACGTCCATCGACGCGCC
>DAIRFU010000763.1:0-3332 GCA_036794935.1 Kofleriaceae bacterium
GCTCGACCAGCACCGCTACGCGCCCGCGCTCGCGACCGAGATGCAGGCGGCGACCGACGTCGGCGTGACCGCGACGCCGAGCTTCCTGGTCAACGGCCAGGAGGTGACCGGCGCGCTGCCGGCCGACGCGTTCCGCGAGGTCATCGACCAGGCGCTCGCCGCCGCCCAGCCATGACGGCCGGCCTCAGGGCCGCGGGCTCGTGTGATCGCGCAGGAACGTCAGGCTCTCCGGAACGCGCCGCACCCAGAACTCGAAGTCGTGGTGGCCCGGGCCGACGTAGAACGCGTGATCGATCTTCTTCGCGAGGAGCAGGTCGTGCAGGTACGACGCTCCGTTGTTGAGCCCGAAGCCATCCTCGGTGCCGCAGTCGAGGTAGAGCGCGAGCGTGCCGGGCTTCAGGTTCTCGACGAGCGTGGTCGGGTCGTACTGCTTCCAGCGCGCGACGTCGTCACCGAACAGGCCGCGCATCCACCGGCCGATCTCGACGAACGAGCCGCCCCACTGCTTGACGTTGCTCAACAGCTCTACCTTCGCGCCGGTCTTGTACGGGAACGGGCCCGCGTAGAGCAGCGAGTCGACGCCCGAGTGGCTCGCCGCCGCCGAGAACAGATCGGGGTGCCGCATCGACAGCATCAGCGCGCCGAAGCCGCCCATCGACAGCCCGGCGATCGCGCGCGACTCGCGCTTCGCGATCGTGCGGTACGTCGCGTCGACGTGACCGATGAGATCCTTCGTGATGTACGTCTCGTAGTCGCGCGCGCGCACGCAGGTGTCTCGCTTCGACTGCTTCTGCGGGATGAACAGCCCGGTGCCGTCCTTCATGCACGCGGCGTAGTCGATCTTCGCGAGGCCATCGACATAGAAGCCATCGTCGCCGTCGGGCATCACGACGATCGCCTGCAGGCCGAGCCGATCGGCCGCGGCGTCGAGCTTGCCCAGCTCGACCCAGTTCGTCTCGTCACCGGTGAGCCCGTGCAGGTAATAGAAGACCGGCCAGCGCGTGGTGGGCTGGTCGGCGTAGCCGGCCGGCAGGTACACGACGTACTGCTTGTCGACGCCGAGCGCCGCGCTGTGGAACGTGGCGTGGACGACGGTGCCCTTCGCGATGGGCGCCTCGGGCGTGGCGGCGGCCACCGCGGTCGGCGGCGCGCTCGTCGCGGGCTCGGGGGTGGCGGCCTTCTGGGTCGAGCAGGCGACCAGGGCGATGCAAAGCAGTCGCTTCATCAGTAGAGCTCCGGCAGGATGGTGACGGTCTGGATCGCCGTCGCGCGGAACGATGTCACGAGATCGAGCAGGTGTGTGGCTGCATCGGCGACATGCGGATCGAGCGCGCGCAGCGATGCGAGGAGCGTCGCCTCGGCGCCGAGGCCGAGCGGTGCGTGGACCTGGCCCCAGCCGGCGAGCAGGTCGCGCAAGGTCGGGGCGGGCGGGTAGATCTCGAGCGCGGTGGCCGCGTCGACATGCGCGAGCTGCCGCGCCTCGGCGAGCGCCGCATCGAGCCCGCCGATCGCGTCGACGAGGCCGAGCTCGAGTGCCTTCGCACCCGTCCACACGCGGCCCTGCGCGATCGGCTTCACCTGGTCGACCGGCTTGCCGCGGCCGGCGGCGACGCGGCCGACGAACGTGTCGTAGACGGACTCCATGTGGCGCAGCATCAGCGCCTTCTCCTCGGCATTCCACGGCGCGAGGCTCGCCATCATCGTCGCGTGCTTGCCGCGGCCCATCGGGAACGTGTTGACGCCGAGCTTGGCGAGCGCGCCGGCGGGCGCGATGTGGCCGCCGATCACGCCGATCGAACCGGTCAGCGTGTTCTGCTGCGCGAAGATCTTCGTCGCGCCGCTCGCGATGTAATAGCCGCCGCTCGCGGCGACGTCGCTCATCGACACGATCACCGGCTTCTTTGCCTTCAGCTGCTCGACGGCGGCCCAGATCAGCTCGGACGCCTGCGCGCTGCCACCGCCCGAGTCGATGCGCAGCACGACCGCCTTCACCGCGTGGTCGGCCGCGAGCGCGCGCAGCGCCGCGACGAGCGTGTGGGATGCGATCTCCTGGCGCGCGCCGAGCACGCCGTCACCGCCGCCGTCCTTGATGTCGCCGAGCGCGTACACGACCGCGACGTGATCGCCGAACGGGCGCTCGGCCGGCATCGCGCCGAAAAAGCGCGCGAGCTTCACCATCGAGGCGAGCTGATTGTCGTTGTCGTCCTCGATCTCGAGCTTCTTCCACGGCGCCTTCACCGCGTCGCGGAAGGTCTCCCAGCTCGCGACCTCGTCGACGAGCTTCGCGGTCTTCGCGGCCTCGGCGGGGAACAGCGCGGTGTCGATCAGCGTCTTCACCGTCGCCGGAGCGAGGTGGCGCGCCGTCGCGATGTCCTCGACCATCGACTGGTAGCGGCGGTCGAGGATCGCGCCGAGCGTCTCCTCCATCTCGTGCGACGGCGCGGCGCGCGTCAGCGGCTCGGCCGCTCCCTTGTACGCGCCGACGTGGATGAAGTCGGCGTCGATCGCGAGCTTGTCGAGCAGCGGCTTGACGTGGATCGGCATCGCGGCCGGGCCGGTCAGCGCGATGTCGCCGAGCGGGGCCAGCGTGATCTCGTCGCACCCGGCGAGCACGAGATAGGTCGTGTTGGCCGCGCGCTCGGCATGGCAGCGCAGCTGCTTGTGCGCGGCCTTGAAGTCCGCCATCGCGTCGCGCAGCTCGACGATATCGGGCATGCTGATCGCGAGGTCCTCGACGCGCAGCATGAGGCCCTGGAGCTGCGGATCCTTCGCGAGCTGGCGCAGCCGTGTCGCGAGCGTCCGCAGCTCGGTGCCGCGGCCGCCTCCGGTCAGCGAGAACGCCTCGCGCTCGACGATGTCGCCGGCGAGCCCCATCACGGCCCAGTGCGGTTTGGCCTCGTCGTAGTCCCTGGACTGCTTCGGCGACTCGTACGGGCCGGGCGTTTCGATGCTCTGCTTGATCCGGTCGAGCATGCCCGACAGGTCCAGGCCGCCGAGCGCGCCGCCCTCGCCGCCGGCGTCGCCCTTGTTCGCGAACGACGCCGCCCACGGATCGCCGGGGCCACCGGACGAGCTCCCGAGACGATCGAGCTTCGACGGGCTCTGGTTGCAGGCCAAGGCCGCGAGGGCCATCACGCCGAGGAGACAGGCACGCATGCCCGCTTCATATCATCCCGGCCGCGCGTCGAGTCGTCCGGATCTAGCCGGCGGAGCCCGGCGCGACGACCGGCTGCTCGGTGGTCGTTTCGGTGGGCTTCTGCGGCTGCTCGGTGCTCGGCTTCTGTGGCTGCTCGCTGCTCTTCTCGACGGGCTTTTGCGCCGGCTCGGTGGGC
>DAIRFU010000154.1:0-11994 GCA_036794935.1 Kofleriaceae bacterium
TGCCGCTCTCGATCGGCATGCTCGCCGGGCTCGGCTGGGGCGCGGCGAACGTGGTGCGCGGTGTCGGCGAGATCTACTTCGACAGCCTCGCGATGCTGGTGTTCCTGCTGCTGGTCGCGCGCTGGATCGTGCTGCGCCACCAGCGGCGCGCATCGAGTGCGGCCGAGCTCTTGCTCGCGCTGACCCCGAGCCAGGCGCGCCGGATCTCGGCGGGCGAGGGCGGCGGCCAGGAGATCGTCGAGGTGCCGATCGAGGCGATCCGCGAGGGCGATCGGCTCGCGGTCCGCGCCGGCGAGACGATCCCCGTCGATGGCCTGATCGCGCGCGGAGTCTCGACCATCGACAGCGGTCTCCTGACCGGCGAGTCGCGGCCGGTCGAGGTCGGCGTCGACGCGCGGGTTCATGCCGGCACCGTCAATCTCACCGCGCCGATCGAGGTCATCGCGCTCGCGGTCGGCGAGCGCGCCGGCGTCGGCGCGCTGGCGGCGAGCATCGCGGCGCTGTCCGCGCGCAAGGCGCCGATCGAGCGCATGGTCGATCGGATCGCGGCGCGCTTCGTGCCGGTGGTCACGCTCGCGTCGCTGCTGACGTTCGTCGCCTGGACGGCGGCCGTCGGCGCGAGTGCGGGTGCCGAGCATGCGATGGCGCTCCTGATCGTCACCTGCCCGTGCGCGCTCGCGCTGGCCACGCCGCTCGCGGTCACCGTCGCGCTCGGCCGCGCCGCCCGCCGCGGGATCCTCATCAAGGGCGCGGACGCGCTCGAGCGCCTCGCCACGCCGGGTGCGCTGCTCGTCGACAAGACCGGCACGCTCACCGAGGGCCGGCTCGCGGTCGCCTCGTGGCACGGCGACATCGACGCGTGCGGGCTCGCCGCCGCGGTGGAGGCAGGCAGCGCACACCCGATCGCCCGCGCGCTCGTCGCCGCGCATGACGATGCGGCGTGCCCGTCCGCGACCGACGTCCACGAGGAGCTCGGGCAGGGCATCCGCGGCACCGTCGGGGGCCGCCGCGTGCTCGTCGGCTCTCCTGGCTGGGTCCGCGGGCACTGCGCACCGCCGCGCGGCGACATCGAGCGCTGGATCGGCGACGTCACCCGCCGCGCGCAGACACCGGTCGCGGTGGCGGTCGACGGCACGATCGTCGCGATCGCCGGTCTCGCCGATCCGATCCGCGCCGACGCGAAGCAGGCACTCGCTGCCCTCGCGCACCTGGGCTGGCAGATCGCCGTCGTGTCGGGTGATGACCGCCGCGTCGTGGAGGCGGTCGGCGCCGAGCTCGGCGTGCCGGCCGAGCGGTGCACCGGCGAGGTGCCGCCCGAGCAGAAGCTCGCGATCGTCGAGACGGCGCGCCGCGACGGCCCGGTCGTGATGGTCGGGGATGGCGTCAACGACGCGGCCGCGATCGCCGCCGCCACCTGCGGCATCGCGGTCTCGGGTGCAGCGGAGGCTGCGATCGAGGCGGCCGACGTCTACCTGCGCGAGCCATCGATCGGCGCGATCGCGGCGACGGCCGCCGGCGCGACCGCGACACTGGCGACGATCCGGCGCAGCTTGAAGCTGTCGCTCGCCTACAACGTGGTGGCCGGCACGCTGGCGGTGGCCGGCGTCATCCACCCCCTGATCGCCGCGCTGCTCATGCCCGCGAGCTCGCTGACGGTGCTCGCCGTCTCGCTGCGCTCGCGCGCGTTCCGCGAGGAGGTTCGATGACCGCGCTCTACGTCGTGTTACCGCTCGCACTGTTGATCGCCACAGGCGCCGTGCTCGCGTTCGTCTGGACCGTGCGCTCGGGGCAGCTCGACGATGTCGATACGCCGCCGCGGCGGATCCTGTTCGACGACGAGAAGTAGAACATCCCGCTCGGCCTTCGCATCGGATGGCAGACCGGCTCGTGGATGGTCAGCCGGTGCGCGTAGGCGATGCACGCCGCGACCCCGATCCAGCCGACGATCAGCCCGAGGTTGATGAACGCGAGCTGGCGCGGCGCGAGCCCGAGCTGGTGAATGCCGACCGCGACGACCAGCGCGGACATCGCATCGCCCGCGCGCACGAAGAACGTGTCGAGCGTCGCCTTCGCCTTGTACTTGACCGCGCGGTCGGTGCGCAGGAACAGGGACTGCCACACCGTGTTCTGCAGCGAGTAATCGGTCGCATTCTCGGCGGTCTTTGCGGCGCGCACGATCGCGAGCCCGCCGGAGAGGCCGATCGCGGCGTACGCGCCGAACGCGATCACGGGCAGGATGAACAGCGCGCGGCGTACGCCGATCCTGGCGATCACGCGCGACACGAGGAACGCCTGGATCAGGAAGCTGAGCGCGTTCACCCACACGAAGAAGTCGCTGTAGAACGACTTGATGATCTCGCGCCGCTGCGAGGCGATCAGCGCATCGCGTACGGACGCCGCCAGGTCCGGGTACGCGGTATCCGGGACCAGCGCGAGCGCGTGCTCGCGGACCGCGTGCGATAGCAGGAACTCGCCGGTCGAGTTGACGACGTTCGTGAGCAACAGCAACCCGGCGATCAGGAGCAGGCCGCGATCGCCGAGCACGAGCGCGAACCCGCCCGGCCCATCGAGCGACTCTCCGGGCCGCCGCTCGGGACGCGCGCGGCGCTCGACGAGGTTGAACAGCACGATCGCGCAGAGCAGCAGGCCGCCCGCCACGAGCATCAGGTCGAACGTGCCGGCGTGCTTGGCGAGGCGCGGGCCGGCGATCGCGCCGAGGGTCCCGCCGGTCGCGATGATCGCGAACAGCCGCTTGCCTTGCTCCTCGGTGTAGAGGTCGTTCGCATACGACCAGAACTGGGCGACCATGAAACCGCTGACGAGTCCGAACCACACGAAGTACACGAAGCCGATGCGGACACCGGCGTGGCCGAGCAGGAAGAAGCCGACCAGCGACGCGAGCAGGATCGCGTACGAGATATTGATGAGCCGGATCCTGCGCTGATGGTCGGCGAGCATGTCGTACGCGGGGACGATCACGATCAGCAGCAGCGCCATCGCGCCGGTCGCGTAGGTCTTGAGCTCGTCACCGGCGAGCCCGAACGTGCCGCCCGCGAGGATGAGACCTTCGCGCGTCGTCTTCATCACATAGTACGCGCACATGATCAGAAAAATGCAGACGAGCAGCAGCGCCGCGCGCGCGCCTTCGCCCGCCTTCACGCTGCTGAACGCATTCAGCACGCGGTCGAGGCGCGTCGAGATCGGCGGGATTGCAGGCACTAGCGTGAGGGGCTGCAATGCAAGTGCCGCGAGTGTGGCGCTAGCGCCGCCAGATCCCGATCACGCGTGTCTTGTCGGCCACCGGATCGCGCGCGACGTACACGTAGGTCGTCCCCGAGAACCCCGGACGATGCGTCTGGACCTCGACGATCGTGTAGCGGTCGCCACCGGTGGCGAGCTGTAGCGGGGCGCAGGTGACGCCACTGTCGTTCGCGGCGACCTGGCTGGCGGCGAATCGCGTGCCGGCGCGGTCGTGAAACACGACTCGATACCCGGTGCCGCGCGCCGGCGTGAACGCGTACGTGATCGCGAGGTCCTTGAAGCACAGCGTGTGATCGGCGACCGCGAAGTCATCGAGCGGGTTGGTGCGTTCGAACCAGTAGCGCGCGGTCTTGCGCTGCCTCGCGACCAGCGCCTCGGTCAGCCACTCGGCGGCACGCGGATCGCTGAGCTTCGCGGCGTCGACCGCAGCGCGGATGTGCTCGCGCCGGAGCTTCATCATGATCGCCGCGGCCCAGAACTTGTCGATCCGGTCCGCGACCTGGATCGGCGTGTACATCGGCGTGAGCGGTACCCACCTGCCCGGGTCGTAGCGGGCGATGTCGTAGATGCCGACCCCACGCAGGGCCGGCCGGCGGCGACCTTCCCACGGGCGCTGGACGAGCCCGAACGAAAACAACGAGCGCGCGATCGCGGCCCAGTCGACCTCGTACTCGTAGCCGTAGCGCGGGTCGTGGTTCTTCGCCGCGCCGAAGCCAAGGCCGATACCGAAGTCGATGAAGTAGTGCTTGACGTAGTGACGTGCGGGAAGCTCGGGATCCGCGACGTACATGTCGAGCGTGTTGCCCAGGTGCATGTCGTTGTGATCGAGCCACTCGAACATGACGTAGGCACCGCGCAGGTCGCGCCGCAGCTCGTGCGGGATCCGGTCGTTCGGGTCGTCGGCGCGCACCCCTTCGGCGGGGTGGCCGCCGAGTGGCTTGCCGTCGAGGTAATGCGACGCGAGCGCGCGCATCGAGCCATCCTTCGCGGTCTCGACGCGGCCGAGCATGTCCGCGAGCGCCGCGCGGTCGAGGCGACGCTTCTTGCCCATCGAGTCCTTGTACGTGGCGTCGGGGGCGAGCAGGAGATCCTCCGGGCGCAGCCTGACCACGTAGTCGTCCGTGACGTTGTAGCCGAATGCCCAGAGCAGCCGGCCGACGATGATCTGGGTCGCGGTCTCGGCCTCGGGGAAGCCGCGTGGATCGAACTTGAGCAGGAACTTCTCGCCGCGCGCGTCCTTCACGATGAAGCCGACCGACAGGCCGCCGACCTTGCTGCTCTCGATCGTCCACGGCTTGTGGGGCTCGGGGCTGCCGACACTGTTCGGCAGGTGCTCGATCTCCTCGGGCGAGACCTCGCGGACGCCGATCCGGTTCGTGAACCACGTCGAGTCCGGCACCTCGTCGAGCGCGTTGATGCCGCGGGCACGCTGGTGACGGCGTAGCGCGAGCGCGCCGGTGACCCGGTCGTGAAACAGCGCATCGAAGTTCGCGAGGTAGCGCTCGTACTCGAGCTCGTGCGGGGGCCTCGCGACATCACGGCGGTCGTTGACCTCGCGCACCACCGGCTGGTTCGCGAACCGGGCGCGGGGAAACGCCGGCGAGCCTCCGCACGCCGTCACCGCGAGCAGCAAGACGGCACGCCTCATCGCTGCCTCACTCGCGGCTCGGGCTCGTAGATCGGATCGAGGACGAGGTTGAGGAATGCGCCGCCGTCGACCGAGGACGCGAGACTGACCGCGCCGACGAAGTGATGTCCCCACGACAGCTGCAGCGATGTCCCGTAGCCGAGCCGCATCCCGGGATTCGGCAGCTCGTCGATCGACGCGTAGACCCGGCCGACATCGACGAACAGGCTCGCGGTGAGAAACGTGTTGAGGTCCCAGAAGTACTCGCCCGACGCCGCCAGCGCGTCGCGGTCGCGGAACCGCTCGGCTGGATAGCCGCGCAGCAATGTCTTGCCGCCGAGCTGTGGCAGCTGCGTGAACGCGACGTCGCGCTGCGATCCGGACACGCTCTCGACGTGCAACCGCGTCGCGAGCGAGCGCCCCGGCGCGAGCGGCATGAACTGGATCGCCTCGCCGCCGTAGCGCCAGTAGTCGTGGCCGGCCTGGAGCTGGTGCATGCGGCCGGCGAACGCGTCGAGCAGGACGCCGCGCCGCGCGTGGTCGCTGCGGAAGCCACGCGTGTCCCAGCGCAGCTCGAGCTCGCCGTACAGGTTCCGCGTGCCGGTCCAGCCGGTGAGCATGCTCGCGTCGTACGTCATGTCGATCGGCGGCCCCTCGTGGCTGCGGCCGTATCGCAGGTCGGTGAGTGCGGTGGCGAGCCGGACGTCGAACGCGTTCGAGAGCGGGACGGCGAGTGTCGCCGCCGTGCGCTGGAGCTCCTGGCGGTGGTGTGTCTCGGTGGCCTCGTCGTTGTTGCCGATGCCGTAGAACGCGTCCTTCGGCCGGCGCTCGAGCACGCCGCCCAGGTCGAGCCACGCGCCGCCGCCGAATCGATCGCCGGTGTGGACGCTCGCGTCGACCCGCTCGTTGAACTCACCTCCGAAGCCGGCGTGCAGCGAGAACCGCTCGCGCTCGCCGAACAGGTTGCGGTGGACGAACCGGGCGCCGATGGTCGCGCCGTAGTCGCTGTCGACGTACAGCGTCGGGACCACGCCGTACGTGTTGGTGTCGTCGAACGCGAGCTGGCGGAGCCGGTGGCCGAGGTCGTAGTGGCCGTATGCCCACAGGCTGCCGCGTACCGGCGCCATCGCGGCCTCGACGGCCAGGCGTGGCACCGCGAGGACCCCCTGGCCGACGTCGCGCAACATCGAGTCGTGCTCGCCGCCGTCGGTCCGGCCGCTCTCCTGGCCGGGGAGCGGCGCGCCGGCCACGTCGGGAGCTGCCGGTTCGTCGGGCGCGGGTGGCTCGTCCGCGCCGGCCGGGGCCGCGCACGAGAGGATGGCGAGGAGCGCGACCCGGTTCATCCGGCCGCTCCTGCGGGGGCGAGGCCTCCGGGTGGTATCGCCTGCTCGCCCGAGAGGACGCGGTGGTGGTGCGCGATGCCGGCGGCGATGCCGATCCACAGCACGACCAGCGCGACGTTGACGATCGCGAGCTGGCGGCCACCGAATCCAAACCGATGGATCCCGACGCCGACGAGCACCGCCGACAGCGTGTCGCCCGCACGCACGAAGAACGTGTCGATCGCCGCCTTCGCCTTGTACTTCGCGGCGCGGTCGGTGGGCAAGAACAGCGCCTGGCGCACCGTGTTCTGCAGCGAGTAGTCGGTCGCGTTCTCGAGCGTCTTGGCGAGCCGGATCAGCGCGATGCCGCCGACCGTCGCGATCGCGCCGTACGCGCCGAACGCGATCAGCGGCAGCACGAACAGCGCGCGCCGCACGCCGAGCCGGCCGATGATGCGCGACACCAGGAATGCCTGGATCACGAAGCTCGCGAGATTCACCCACATGAAGAAGTCGCTGTAGAACGACTTGATGATCTCGCGGCGCTGCGCCTCGGCCGCCGCGTCGGTGCCGCCGACGAGAGCGAGTGCGTGATCGCGGACCGCGTTCGACAGCACGAACTCGCCCGTCGTGTTGACCAGATTGGTGACGAGCACGAGGCCGGCGATCAGCAGCAGGTAGCGGTCATGGAGCACGAGGTGAAAGCCGCCGCCGCCGCCGATCGGTTGTCTCGCCCGGTGCTCGTGGGCGCGCCGCCCGTGGCGGTGCTCGATCACGTTGAACAGGGCGAGGCTCGCGACGAGCAGGCCGGCGGCGATCAGCAGCAAGCTGAACGTGTCGGCGAGATCGGCGACCTTGGGGCCGATGATCGCGCCGAGCGAGCCGCCCAGCGCGATGATCGCGAACAGCCGTTTGCCTTGCTCCTCGGTGTAGAGGTCGTTCGCATACGACCAGAACTGAGCGACGAGGAACACGCTGACGAGGCCGAGCCAGATGAAGTACGCGAGACCGACCGGAACGCCCGCACGGCCGAGCGCGGCGAACGCGATCAGGCACGCCATCACGACCGCATAGGAGATGTTGATGAGCCGCAAGCGGCGTGCGCGGTTGGCGAGCGCGCTGTAGGCAGGGACGACCCCGAGGAGCAGCAGCGCCATCGCGCCGCTCGCATACGTCTTGAGCTCGTCGCCGCCGAGTCCGAACGTGCCGCCGGCGAGGATCAGGCCCTCGCGCGCGGTCTTCATGACGTAGTAGGCGGTCATGATCAGAAGGACGCAGACGAGCATCAGCGCGGCGAGCGCGCCTTCACCCGCGTGAACCTTGCTGAATGGGCGCAGCAGCCGATCGATCGCCGATGGTGCTGTATCGGACTTCACTGTAGGGATTCAGTGCAACCAAGATGCCGCGAGGCGGAGTGGGGTGGAGCGGCGCGTCAGAAGACTTCGGACGGTGCGCGGCGTTTCCACACTCGACAGGAACGCCACACGTGCTTGATTACGGAGACCAACAACGGGGGAAAATGATGTATCGAGTGCTTGCGATCGCGGGGCTGGCGCTGGCGGCGTGTGGAAATGTTTCGGGCCACGTCAGCTCGACGAAGGTCGGTGACACCAGCCGTCCCGCCGAGCGCGGATCGCCGGTCGACGAGTTGCGAGCCACGTGTGGCAACGGCATGGAGACAGATCGCGGTGCGCAGGCGTTTCGTCGCGAACCGTACCTGCAGCAGGTGACGACGGCCGCGGCGAAGCTCGGCTGGGTGTCGACCCAGGCAGACGGCGAGCACGTGACGCTGTCGAACCCACTCGGTGGCGCGCTCGCGGTGATGCCGGCCGTCGCGGAGGCGGGTGCGCTGCGCGACGCGGGCGAGAACCAGCTGTGGTCCTCGGCCGATGCACTCGAGCCGGACACGATCTACTGCTACCAGGTCAGCGACGCGACCGACGCGCTCACGGAGCGCACGGGCTTCCGCACGGCTCCGTCGGCGGACAGCAGCGAGCCGGTGCGCTTCCTCGCGTTCGGTGACTCCGGCGGCGGCGGAGCCGATCAGTACGCGCTACTCGACCAGATGTACACGGTGCCGTTCGATCTCATGATCCACACCGGCGACATCGCGTACGACGACGGCACGATCCAGCAGTACGAGGACAACGTGTTCGGCGTGTACGGCGATCTGTTCCGCAACATCCCGTTCTTCCCGGCCGCGGGCAATCACGACTATCACACCATGCAAGGCGCGCCGTTCCGCGAGGTGTTCAACCTCCCCGGCGATAGCGGCGAGCGGTGGTATTCGTACGACTGGGGTCGCGTGCACTTCGTCGCGCTCGACACCGAGTCGGACTACACGAAGCAGGTGGAGTGGCTCGAGCGCGATCTCGCGGCGAACCAGCTGCCGTGGAAGGTCATCTACATGCACCGGCCGCCGTACTCGTCGGGGGCGCACGGCTCGGACACCACGCTGCGCAGCAAGCTCGCTCCCGTGCTGAAGAAGTACGGTGTCCAGCTCGTGCTCTCCGGGCACGACCATGACTACGAGCGGATGAAGCCGCAGAACGGGACCGCGTACGTCGTCACCGGCGGCGGTGGGGTCGGTACCAAGGATGTCGGCATGTCGAGCTTCACCGCGTTCTCCGAGGACGTGATTCACTTCGTCTACGTCGAGGTCGGCGTCGACGAGCTGACGCTGCACGCGATCGACGCGACCGGCCGCGAGTTTGACTCGATGGTCGTGCCGCGCGTGACCTCGACCTAGCGCTTGCGGCCGCGCGGGCGGTCGGGCCGCTGCTTGCGCTCCTCGTTCTCGTGCAGGATATCGTCGATGGTCACGCTGGCTGCCACCGCGGCCAGCTCGTGATCGTGATAGAGCGCCTCGTACTGATCGACGAGCTCGCTCACCAGGTCGCCAAGGGTTGTCCGCATGGATGCGTTGCCAGTGCAGGCCGCGTTCCAGCACGCCGGCCTGAGGGCATGCGGACTCGCAGGTGCGCCGCCGAGCACGCGTGCCTCGCGCGCACAGCGCCGGTGAAGCGAAAGCGCTCGCAGCACGACGGCCCACCTGCAGCGCACGTTTCCACACAGCGCTGGATCGGGAGTCCGTGCCGGTCTCACGAACGCCAGATCCCGATCACCCGCGGCGTGCGCGTGTTCGGGTCGCGCGCCACGTGGACGTACGTCGTGCCGGTGAAGTGCGGGCGCGTGGTGACGATGCGGACGATCGTGTAGTTGTCGCGGCCGCCGGCGAGCGGGATGTTCGCGCAGCTGGTGCCCGCGTCGCCGGCGAGGACGGCGGTCTGGCCATAGCGCGTCCCGTCACGGCGGTACAGCGTCAGCGTGTACGAGGTGTCGAGGGCCGGCTCGAACGCATACGCGATCGACAGGTCCTTGAAGCACAGCGTGTCGCCGGTGATCGCGAGCTCGTCGATCGGGTTGACGCGCTCGAACCAGTACTTCGCCGTCTTGCGCTGGCGGGCGATCAACGCCTCGACGAGCCAGGTCGCGGCGCGCGGGTTCGACAGCCTCGCGGCATCGACCACCGCGCGGATGTGCTCGCGCGTGAACCGCATCAGGATCTTCGATGCCCAGAACTTGTCGACCGGATCGGCGATGTAGATCGGCACGTACGCCGGCGTGCTCGAGACCCACGTGCCCGGGTCGTAGTGCTTGACCTCGTAGAGGCCGACACCGGGGATGTGCAGGTTCGCGCGCTCCTCCCACGGCCGCTCCTCCGTGCCGAGCGTGAAGAGCGAGCGCGCGAGCGCCGGGAAGTCGAGGAAGTGCTCGTACCCGAAGCGTGGCTCGCTGTTCTTCTTCGCCGAGAAGCCGAGCCCGATGCCGTAGTCGACCCAGTAGTGCTCGACGTAGTGACGCGATGGATTGGCCGGGTCGGTGACCCACATATCGAGCACGTTGGCACGATGGATGTCGTTGTGGTCGAGCCACTCGAACAGCACGTACGCACCTCGCAGATCACGGCGCAGCTCGTGGGGGATGCGGTCGTTCGGATCGTCCGGGCGTACGCCCTCGGCGCTGTGGCCGCCGAACGGCGTGCCGGACAGCCAGTGCGAGGCCATCGCCCGGATCGAGCCATCGGGTGCGGTCTCGACCAGAGCCAGCCGGCGGTCGACGCCGGCCGCGTCGAGCGGGTGCTCGTTGCCGAACAGATCCTCGATCACGGCATCGTGCGCGAGCACGAGGTCATCTCGGCGCAGGTAGACGACGTAGTCCTCGGTGACGTGCAGCCCGAAGCCCCACATCAGCTTGCCCATGATGATCTGGGTCGCGGTCTCGGCCTCCGGGAAGCCCCGCGGATCGAACTTGAGCAGGAACTTCTCGCCGCGCGCGTCCTTGATGATGAAGCCGACCGTCCTGCCGCCGACCTTGGTGCTGAGCACCGTCCACGGCTTGTGGGGCTCGGGGCTGCCAACGCCACCGGGCCCCGCGGCGAGCTCCTCGGGGGAGATGTCGCGCACGCCGATCCGGTTCGTGAACCAGGTCGAGTCCGGGACCTCGTCGAGCGCGTTGACGCCGCGCGCGCGGTGGTGGCGCTTCAGCTCGAGCGCGCGGGTGAGCGGGCGCAAGAACTGGCCGTCGAAGTTGAACAGCCAGTGCAGGTGCACGTAGGGCGTCGGGGGACGCTTCACGTCGAGGCGATCGTTGACGACGGTCACCGGGGGCGCGTTCGCGAAGCGGACGGCAGGGACCGTGGAGCTGCTCGCACAGCCCGCGACCACGAGACAGGCCAGCGCCCGGCTCATTGCTGCTCCACGCGGGGCTCGAGGTCGAACACCGGATCGAAGGCGAGATCGACGAAGACGCCGCCGTCGATCGACGAGGCGAGACTGACGACCGCGATGAAGTCGCGCTTGTTGTGCAGCTGCAGCGAGACGCCATAGCCGACGCGCAGGTCGGTCGGCTGGACGTCGCGCAGCGACGGGAACACGCGACCGACGTCGACGAACAGGCTCGCCATCGGGAAGCGGCCGAGGTCCCACGTGTACTCGAGGGAGCCGAGCGTGGCGACGCGGTCGCGGAAGCGGTCGCGTGGATACCCGCGCAGCAGCATGTCGCCACCGAGCCGGGGCAGCTGGCTGAACGCGACGTCCTCCAGCTGGCCGGTCACGCCGTCGAGGCGCAGCCGCGCCGACAGGACCCGAGGGCCGGCGCCGAGCCTGAAGTAATGCTGGAGCTCGCCGCCGTACCCCCAGTAGTCGCCGCCAGCCTCGAGCTGGTGCACGCGGCCGCCGTAGACCGAGACCAGCGAGCCGTGATCGTACACGTGGTGCAGGTCCAGCTCGCGAGGTAGCCTGCGGCCGTCCCAGCGCAGCTCGAGCTCGCCGTACACGTTGCGCACGCCCTCCATCCAGCCGGTGAGAACGGCGGGATCGTAGACCTCGTCGATCGGCGAACCGTTGTCGCTCTCCGAGTAGTCGATGTCCGTGAGCGCACCGGCGAACCGCACGTGCAGTGCGCTGATCGTCCGGACGTCGGCGCTCACTGCGGCGCGCAGCAGCTCCTGGCGGTAGTGGACGTGCACGTCGTCCTGGTTGCCGAACCCGTAGAAGTTGTCCTCGGGGCGGCGCTCGAGCTCTCCGCGGCTCCACACCAGCGTGCGCTCGCCGAGCCGCCGGCCACTCTGCAGCTCGCCGCGCAAGACCGCGCGGTACTCGCCGCCCGTACCGGCGCGCAGCGCGAGGTGCTCGCGCTCGCCGAACAGGTTGCGGTGCACGAAGCGGGCGCCCACGGTGAGCCCGTAGGTGTTGTCGAGCACCGCTGTCGGGTAGAGGCCGT
>DAIRFU010000764.1:0-3321 GCA_036794935.1 Kofleriaceae bacterium
GAGCTGCTGGCTCGCGATCGCGAATGCGTCGGCGGCGAGCGCCTCGTCGCGTGCGATCGCCTGGAGGAAGCCGATCAGCTCGCCGCCGTATGCACGGATGGCGAGGGACGAGGCGCCATCGATGTCACCGGCCTCGACGCGCGCGCGCACGTCGCGCTCGAGGGCGTCGCGCTTGCTGGCATCGGGCGAGACCTCCACGGTACGCGAGCGTACACCGTCAGCGCGCCGTCGCGCGAAGTGCATCGATCTCGCGAACTCGCTGCGGGACGTTCGCGCCTTGATAGGCGGCCCGCGCCCGGGCGAGCAGCTGCCGCGCGCGGGGCAGCTCGCGGCGGAGGGTGATGAGCGAGCGCGCGGACTCGAGGCGGAGCCACGCGGGGCCGGTCGGTTCGTCCCCGAGCATCGGCATCGCGAGCGCACCGTCCGCGACGGCGAGCGCCTCGGCAGGCTGGTTCGCGAGGTTCAAGATCATCGCGATGTGCCCGAGCGCGAAGACATGGCGGACCGAGCCGGTCTGCTTGCGCTCGTAGATCGCCGCGGCACGGCGGGCGGTCGCGAGGGCGGCATCGAGGTCACCGGCCTGGCGCTCGGCGACCGCCAGGTTATAGAGAGGCGCGCCGAGCTCGAGGTTGTCGGCGCCGATGGTCTTCTCGGTCACCGCGACCGCGTGGCGGAGCGCCGCGAGCGCGCGTTCGGTCTCGCCGGCATCGAGGTACAAGAGCGCGAGGTTCGTGTCGGCCAGCGCGACGTCGGGGTGGTCCTCGCCGTACATGCGGACCCAGATCGTGCGCGCGTTCTCGAGATAGCCGCGCGCCGCCGGGTCACCGAGCTGCAGCAGGGTGGCACCGAGGTCGAGCTCGACGGACGCGATGGTCGCCGTCGCCGCATCGCCTTCGGCATCGATGATCGCCTTCGCCTCGCGCGCCGCTGCGGCCGCCGGCTCGTCGCGGTCGGCCTCGAGCAGCAATGCGGCGCGACCCGACAGCGCCTCGGCGATGATCGGGTGGTGGCCACCGAATGCGGCCCGCAACAGCGCGAGATACCGATCGGAAGCCGCAAGTGCGTCATCGGTGCGGCCGAGGAGCGCGAGCGCGTCCGAGCGCACGGCAAAGCTGGCTCCCCGATCGACGGCAGCCGGCACGCTCGCGCGCAGCGCCTCGCTACGATCGAGGCGCTCGAGCGCGCGCTCGCCATCACCGGCGAGCGTCGCGGCCGTTGCGGCCCGCAGGTACACGGCCGACGCTCCACTCGGGTGCCGCACCTGCTCGCGCTCCGCGTCCGCGAGGCCATTCCGGATCCAGCTCTCGGCGGAGTCGGCATCGCGGCGCAGCGCCGATACGACGTGGATCAGCTCCGCGACGATGCGCAGGACCAGCGCACCGTCGTCGGCGGCGCGCGCCGCGAAGTAGGCGTCGGTGAGCCGGCGCTCTCCGTCCGCGATGTCGCCGCGTGCGATCTGGAGCATGCCGCGTAACAGCGCCATCTCGCGCCGGACGGCGGGCATCTCCGACACCGATCCTCGATCGAGCTCGTCGACGATCGCCGCCGCACCCGCGACCCGGCCGACGCCGAGCTGCGCGATCGCCGCCTCGATCCGGCCGCGCGCCGCGATCGTCGCCGGCAGCCGATCGGGTGCTGCCGCGAGTGGCTGCCAGCCCGCGAGGATCCGCGCATCTCCGCACGGCGCGACCTCGGGGAGTCCGCCCGTGATCACGACCAGATCGGCAGCGCTCGTCCGGGACGCGGGTAGCGCGCCGATGATCTCCTTCACGGTTCGCGCATGGTCGACGAGGCACTCCATGCTCGCCTGCGCGAGCTCGGTCGACCACTGGCGCGACGCACGGGCGCGGCATGCCGAGACCGCGACCGAGCGCGCCACCACCCGCTGACGATCGAGCACGCGCCCGATCGCCGTCGCACGCGCCTCGATCTCGGGACCGCCCGCGGCTCGGACCTGCGCGAGTAGCGTATCGGTCGTCGCCACCGGCAGCTCGCGATCGAAGGGCGCGACCGCCTCGCTGCAGGCGGCGACCGGATCGTACGCCGGCCACAGCGCCCACATCGCGATCCCGATCGCGATGCCCGCGCCGGCCACGCCGCTCGCGATCACGGCCGGGCGCCGGCGCGCCACCCGCAGCGCTGCGAGCAACGCGCGCATCGACGGCCAGCGTGCCGCGGGCTCGACCGCGAGTCCCCGCGCCAGCACCCGCCGGAACCGCGGCGGGAGCTTCGCACGGTCGGCGCGAGGCACGCCGCGCTCGATGGCAGCCCGCAGCTCGCGCGTATCGGCGCCGTCGAACGGTCGCGCAGCGCATAGCGCCTCCCACGCGACCACGCAGAACGCGAATTGATCGGTGCGCGCGTCGATGACGGCGCCGTCGAGCTGCTCGGGCGCCATGTAGCCGGGCGTGCCAACGACGGTGCCGGTCGCGCACAGCGGCGTCAGCGCGGCGTCGACCGGTCCGTCGCCCGCCGCGGCCGCCTGGGCGAGGCCGAAGTCGCCGATGCGGACGCGGCCGTCCTCACCGATCAGGATGTTGTCCGGCTTGACGTCGCGATGGACGAGCTCGGCGTCGTGCGCCGCCGCGAGTCCCTCCCCTGCCGCGAGCAGTGCATCGAGGATCTGGGTGCGCGTGGGCGTCGCGGTGGTGAGCCAGCCGCGCAGCGTCTGCCCCTCGACGTACTCCATCGCGACGAACGGCCGCTCCTCGTAGTGACCGACCTCGAACACGGTGACCACATTCGGGTGGGCGAGGCGCGCCATCGCGATCGCCTCGCGGTGCAGCCGGGTCGCGGCGTTCACGGTGCGGTGCAGCTTCAG
This sequence comes from Kofleriaceae bacterium, assembly GCA_036794935.1. Lineage (GTDB taxonomy): Bacteria > Myxococcota_A > Polyangia > Haliangiales > Haliangiaceae > JABFXX01. The sequence continues at coordinate 2,822 of DAIRFU010000764.1, forward strand.
CGCGACCGGGCGACCGAGCACGCGATCGCGGGCGAGATAGACGGCGCCCATGCCTCCGACCCCGAGCAGTCGCTCGACCGTGAACCGCCCGGCGATCACCGTCTGGCTGGAGATCGCGGGCAGCGATGCAGGTGCGGCCACCGCGCCGGCGAGGAGCGCCTCCACCGTGTCCGCCATCGCCGGGGTGGCCGACAGCTCGCTCACGGGCACCGGCGTGCCGACCGGATTGCCAGGTGCCGGGTCGGCGTCGGCCGTTGCCGCCGTCGCGTCGCTCCCCTGTTCGTTCAGATCCGGCGAAACTACCACCGCGTCGCGAGCTTATCCCGTATCGATCGCAGCGCGGACTCGGCCGATGACTTGTTCGCAGCTTCGCGGCCCACGACGCACCGGTCACTCGGGTTGCCACGCTCCGTTGCGGTTCGCGACGTGGCCCCTGCGAGGGCGCGCTAAGCGCTGAAAACTCCGAGGGCGGCGAGTGGTCCGGCCCTTGCCTATCGCGG
>DAIRFU010000765.1:0-3316 GCA_036794935.1 Kofleriaceae bacterium
ATGCCGACAGCGAGGGCGAGGAGGGCAAGTTCTACGTGTGGACGCCGGCGCAGCTGCGCGAGGTGCTCGGCGGCGCGAGCGCGCTCGTGTTCGCGCACGCGTACGGCGTGACCGACGCGGGCAACTTCGAACACGGCACGAGCGTGCTGTCGCGGGTCACGCCGCGGACGTCGCCGCACGAGGAGGAGCAGCTCGCGGAGCTGCGCGCGAAGCTGTTCGCGGCGCGCGCGCAGCGGGTCCGGCCCGGCACGGATGACAAGGTGCTCGCCGCGTGGAACGGGCTCGCGCTGAGTGGCCTGTGTGCCGCGTGGCGCGCGACCGGTCACGAGCCGGCGCTCGCGCTCGCGCTGCGCGTCGCCACGTTCTTGCGCGAACAGATGATCGCGAATGATCGCGTCGCGCGCGTGTTTCACCAGGGCAAGACCAAGCAGCTCGACGGCACGCTCGATGACTACGCGTTCTGCGCGCAGGGCCTGTTCGAGCTCGCCGAGGCGACCGGCGACCGCGCGTGGTGGGACCTCGGCGCGGCCCTGCTCGCCACCGTGCGCACCGACTTCGTCGAGCGCCGCGACGGTGTCGTGATCTTCTACCTGTCCGCGGCCGGCGACCCGTTGCTCGTCCACCGCCCCGAGTCGCACCACGACGGCGCGATCCCGTCGGGCGCGGCGATCGCGACGCATGCGCTGCTCCGGCTCGGGCTCGTCGGCGGCGACGCCGAGGCACTCGCGCTCGCCGAGACCTACCTCGCGCAGCGGCTGACCTCGACGACCGCCGCCAACGCGTGGGCCACCTCGGCGCTGCTCGGCGCGCTCGATCTCTACCTGCACGTCAAGGAGCTGGTCGTGACCGAGGGGCAGGTGCGCGAGGACCTGCTGGCGGCGGCGCGCCGCACGTACTGCCCGACACTGTGTGTGGCCGGGCCATGGGCGCAGCCGTCGATCCTCGAGGGCAAGACGCCCGCTGGCGATCGCGCGCGCGCGTTCGTGTGCAGCGGGCCGACCTGCTCGCCGCCGGTCATCGAGCCGATCGATCTGGCCAAGCTGCTCGGCTCGAACGGCTGATCACACTCTCGCGCGACGCGCGATCAGTCCGCCATCTCGGTCGGCGTCAGCGTCACGCGCAGGTGCTGGTTGACCGGAGTCTCGTAGCGGTCGGGCGTGACCTCGCGCACCGTCATCTCGCGGTCCGGTTTGCCCGTGTTCGGCTCGGCCTGCTGGACGCCGGTGTCGAGGCCGACGTCGAGCTCCTCGTCCACTTCCGTGCCGGCATCGTAGAGCCGGATGTCGGGCGTGACGTCCTCCCAGCGCGGGATGTCGCCGAGGAACAGCGGGATGCCCTCGGGCGGCGAGGCGAAGAACCAGTCGTTCGAGGCGGTGAACGACGTCGCGATCGCGAGCATGTCGCCGGGCCGCGCCTTGAACGTGAGCTCGAACGCCTGGCCGGGCGCCGCGGCGCCCACCTCGGTCGCGCCGACCGGCGTATCGAACGAGCCGAGCACGTTCGCGTCGCGATCGGGGCTGCTCAGGTTCGATAGCAGCGCGTGCTCGTCGCCGTCCTCGGCGAGCGCCTCGAGACCGAGACCGAGATCGGCGTTCTCGATGTGGAACAGCGGACCCGGCTCGCGGTGGACGAGGAACACGCCGCGGCCGAGCGCGGTCGCGATGCCGCGGTCGTAGCGCAGCGTCGAGATCATCGAGTCGGGGCCACCGGTCTCGGCGAACAGGCCGAAGTCGTTCGGCCGCACGCCCTTGCCGGCCTCGAAGAACGCATTCGGGTGGCGCGACACCGCCCACGCGACCGGCGAGATCGTGATCGCGCGCGGGCCTTGTGACGTCTGCAGCGTGCCAGCGTTGGAGACGTTCTCGATGCGCAGCAAGAAGCCGTCGTCGGTCGTGCCGGGCATGAGCGTGACGCGGATCATCGAGGCGACCGCGGGCACCGTCGAGCCGCCGACCATGGTGTCGGTCACCAGGCGCACGAGAGGATCGGGATCGGGCGCGCCATAATCGCGCGTTGGTTGGTTGACGCACGTCGCGTCACCGACGCCCAGCTCCTGGTTCTCTTCGGTCCCGGCGTCCCACAGGCGCACGGCGCTCGTGATGTCGCCGAGGAGCCGCTGACCATTGTCGTCGTACAGCGGAATGCCGGCCGGATCGGGCGCGAGGAACCAGTCGTTCGACTCGATCAAGGTCGTCGCGAACGACAGGTTATGGCCCGGGCCCGCGGTGAAACGGATCTCGTACGCTTCACCGGGGAGCGCCTTCCGGTACTCCATCGTGCCGGAGATGTTGCTTTGCGAGCCCACCTTGAGGAGTGTCCACGGCGCGATGTTCTCGATGCGGAGCTGGAACTCCCGTGTGTCTTTCGTGCTGCCGTCGTTGGGGTCATCCGAATTCTCGGCGCCACACGCGACGAGCGCGAGCGCACAGCTCATGGCAGCGATCAGCTTCATTGCTAGGGTCCTTTCTGGTACAGCGGCTCGCAATGCGAAGCGCACGCCATGGCGTCTGGCCTCGATCTAACGGAGCGCCGGTGCGCGGCTCCGCGTGTCGATCGTCAGGCCGCGCGGCTCAGTTCCACTGACTGATGCGGTTCGTCATGCCGGCGCCGCCGCGCGCGTTTGGGCTCGCGCTCGCCTCGCAGGTGCCGAGCGCGGCGAACGGGTTCGCGACCGCGTCGCGGTAGCCGCCGAGCGCGTCGGACTCGCCGACGAATGCCTGATAGCTCGACATGACGTCGCCGGGCAGCAGCGTCGGATCGCCGGGCGCACCCGCCGGCAGCGCCGGGAACGTCACGGATCCGGCGACGGGCCCGAACACGCGCCACGTGTAGATGCGCTGGTCGCGCGTGTAGCGCAGGTTCGCCTCGAACAGGTCGATCGGCGCGGTGCCGGTGACCTCGACGTCGAGTGTCGTCGTCCGCGGCACGTACTGCGCCCTGACCCACGGCAGGAGATTCGCGCCGATGTCGAGCGCGTACGTGCCCGCCGTGCCGTCGACCGCGTGCGTGATGCGCTGGCTCGCCGCGCCCATCGGCGTGGACAGACAGCCGCTGCTCGAGCCACTCGGGCACGCGAGCAGCGTCGCCATCGCCGCGCGTGCCGGCTGCGAGACGTCGATCGCGAGCATCGTGGTCGCGTCCGCCGCGGCGGCCGTCTCGGCGATCGGTGCACCGCGCACGTACGGCGAGAACCGCGCGGCCGCGAGCTGGGTGACCTGCGCGGTCGGGTTCGCGTAGGTCGCGGTCAGCGGCGCCGGTGCGTGCCAGGTATCGCCGATCGTGATCACCGCGCCGGGTGTGATCGTGACGTCGCTCC
>DAIRFU010000155.1:0-2261 GCA_036794935.1 Kofleriaceae bacterium
GCGGCACAGGCCAGGAGCACCAGTGGGACGCGCAAGGCAAGGGCGTTGAGCACGATCCCGCGCGCGCCGGTGCCTTCTCGCCCCAGCTCGCGGCTGAGGTAGGTGGTCACCTCCAGACTGGCGATCAGGCCACACAGCCCGAGCAGGGTCATCAGGATCGACGCGCCCTCGAAGCCCTTGTCCTCGGTGAGCGGCAGGTCGTGCTTGAACCGCGAGAACCGCGGCAGCGCCATCAGGATCGCGAGCGTCACCGGCCACACCGCGAGGCCGAGCACGATGCCGACCACGATCGTGCCGGGCACGTGCAACGTGCCGACGAGCAGCGCGCCGACGAACAGCGTCTGGAGCAGCCCGACAGCGATGTAGCGCCGGATCCCCGCCATCCGCTGGTTCGTGCCCTCGGTCGCCGGCGAGCTCTCGCCGTAGAGCAGCTGCATGCCGGCGCTGCGATGGAACATCGAGCGGGTGATGCACGACGCGAGCAGCAGGAACCACCACAGGGTGTCGTTGCTGCCCCGCAGGTCGAACAGCAGGTCGAGCAGGAGCATCCCCACGCCCGCCGCCAGCACGTTGCCGGCGAGCTGCATCACGAGGCCGAGGCTCGAGAGTCCCTGATCCGCCGGCACGCCCGCGCCGACGAGCTCGACGACGCCTTCTTGCTTCTGCTCGGTCATCTCGTCTCCGTTCAACGGTAGGAGCCGCACCGCCGCATGCGGTTGCATGAAATCGTTAACACGGCACCGACGGTGATTCACGCACCATTTACGAGCCGGTGGCGGCGCAAGCGGTCGGCGAGCAACGGGAGCCGATCCTGGCCCCACGCGACGAAGTCGCCGCAACGGAACGATGGCACGCCCCAGAGACCGATCACCGCGAGATCGGCGGCGTTCGCCTTGGCCCACTTGAGCGGCTCCGGGGTGTCGAGCGCGGCCTTCGCCTCGTCCCAGGGCAGGTGGGCGCGCTCGACGACGTGGCGCAGGTCGACGTACTCGGTCATGTCGCGCGCCTCGGCCCAGATCCCGCGCAGCGCCGACCGCGCGAACGCGAGCTGCTGGCCGCGCTGCTCGGCCCAGTGGGCGAGTGCGATGCAGTTCTCGACGCCGCGCCCGACCGGATCGCAGAGCTCGCCGAACGGGATCCCGAGGCGGTCCGCCTCGCGCTTGGCATCGCGCACGATGTACATCCGCTTGACCGTCGGCATCGGGAGGCCGCGCGTCACCATCGGCAGGATGGGGCGGAGCTGGAGTGGCATGTCGCCGGCGATCGCCTCGATCTGCTCGAGCGCGAGATACGAGTAGGGCGAGCGGAACGAGAACCAGACCTCGCAGCGCAGCTCCTCGGGCTTTGCGGAGAGCGGCAGCGCGCCGCGCTCGGCATCGGCCCGCCGTGCGACGACGCCGGCGACCTCGCGGCCGGCATCCTTCGCGAGCTGCGCCTCGAGGTAGGGCAGGCGGTCGATGCCCCAGTACCACTCGCCCGCGTAGTGGATCATCGCGCCCTGGTAGTGGCCTGCCTTGCGCAGCTCGCCGTAGTTCGCGTTGAGGATCGGCGCGATCGAGTTCGTCGACTCGGTGCCCCACGTGCCGAGTAGCTTCGCGAGGGCCTTGCGGTCGTTGGCCCACATCGCGTGCGTCAGCTCGACCGCGGCGCGGAGCTGGTCCTTCGCCGGGCGCTCGCGGATGAGGGCGCTACCGACCTCGCGCACGGCGCCGGGATCGGCCTCCTTCTTACCCGGGAAGTCGAGCTGCCAGTACTCGGCGAGGAGCCGGGCGTCGCGCACCGCGTGCTTGGTGCGCAGGACCGGCTGGGGATCGACGTCCGAGGCGGGTGGCGTGATGACGTGGACCGCGATCTCGACCGGATACGCGTCGACGAGGCGCTGGGCCGCCTGGGCGACCAGGTAACTCCATGGGTCGCCGACGTCGAAGTAGAGGTCGAGCCGGCGCGGCTCCTGCGTGAGCTGGTTACGGAGCCCGGCGACGGCCCGGCGGGCCGCGTCCCCGGTCGGCCCGAGCCAGGTGGCGATGGCTTTGCCCTTGAGGCGCTTGGCGATGATCATGCGGCGGGGCACATTACATCACCCGTGTCCGAGGATGATCTGGAAGCACGCGTTCGCGCGGCCATCGAGCTGCTCGAGCAGCTCGGCGGCGCGCTGCCCAAGCTCGCCGAGCTCGACGAGGGCCTGCGAGTCCGGCTCGTCACCGCCGCCGGGCAGCTCTCGCGGCCGGGACGGCCGCGAGAGCTCCGAATGGCCCAGTCAG
>DAIRFU010000155.1:2271-11977 GCA_036794935.1 Kofleriaceae bacterium
CGCCGAGCTCGACGAGGAGCTGCGGATCCGGCTCGTGACCGCCGCCGGCCAGCTGTCGCGCCCGGATCGCTACAGCCGCAAGGCGCTCGGCAAGGCGCTCGTCCGCGCGCGCGTGCGGGCCCGCCGCGAGGCCGATCGCGCGATCCTCGATCAGACCGGGATCCGCGCACTACGCCGCGAGCCGGTGTTCCGCACGCCGTTACCAAAGCCCGCGTGGACCGCGCTCGATGCGCCGATCCGCGACGACGACGGCGAGGATGCGTGGGCCGACGCCGAGGCGCGGCGCGCCGAGGGAGCGCGGGTCGAGACCGCGCGGCTCTGCTACGTGTGCAAGACGCAGTTCCACGAGCTGCACCACTTCTACGATCAGATGTGCCCGCCATGCGCGGAGCTCAACTTCGCCAAGCGCGAGCAGACCGCGGACCTGCGCGGCCGCGTCGCGCTCGTCACCGGCGCGCGCGTCAAGATCGGCTACCAGGCGGCGATCCTGTTGCTGCGCGCGGGCGCCGAGGTCATCGTCGCGACGCGGTTCCCGCGCGATGCCGCGCGGCGCTTCGGCCGCGAGGCGGATGCCGCCGACTGGATGCAGCGGCTGCACGTCTACGGCATCGATCTGCGCCACACACCGAGCGTCGAGCTGCTCGCGCGGCACCTGCTCGCGACCCAGCCACGGCTCGACGCGCTGATCAACAACGCGTGCCAGACCGTGCGGCGGCCGGCCGGCTGGTACGACCACGTCGTCGTCGGCGAGGACGAGCCGCCGCAGACCGCGTTCGAGCGCGTCGTGCTCGAGCGCAACCGCGCGCTCGCGGGCGAGACCTCGGGCGCGCAGCTCGCTCGCAGCGGCGGCGGCGCGATCCAGGCCGCCGGGCTGTGGAAGAGCGCGGTGCTCTCGCAGGTGCCGCTGCTCGCCGAGGATCTCGATCGGGGCAGTCATCTGTATCCGCAGGGCCGGCTCGACCAGGACCTCCAGCAGGTCGACATGCGCGACTTCAACACGTGGCGGATGACGCTCGCCGACGTGCCGACCGCCGAGCTGCTCGAGGTCCACCTCGTCAACGCGGTCGCGCCGTTCGTGCTCAACGCCCGGCTGCGCCCGCTGCTCGCGGCGGTGCCGACGAACGACGCGCACGTCGTCAACGTGTCCGCGATGGAGGGTCAGTTCTACCGGCGCTGGAAGACCGACAAGCACCCGCACACGAACATGGCGAAGGCCGCGCTCAACATGATGACGCGCACGTCGGCGGCGGACTACGTCAGGGACGGCGTCCACATGAACAGCGTCGATACCGGCTGGGTCACCGACGAGGATCCGAAGGTGCACGCCGAGCGCAAGCAGCAGATCCATGGCTTCCACCCGCCGCTCGATATCGTCGACGGCGCGGCGCGGATCGTCGATCCGATCTTCGCCGGCATCAACACCGGCACGCACCTGTGGGGCCTGTTCCTCAAGGACTACAAGCCGGCGCCGTGGTGACGGTCAGCGCCGGCGCAGGCGACGCGTGAACCCGGCGACCTCGGGCACGCGCGCGGCGGCCATGATCCCGAGGTAGACGAGGCCGAACGCCGGCACGGCGGCGAGCGCGGTGAGCCGCGGCGGGATGCCGAGCACGGTGACGGCGTGGGCAGCGCCGTAGCCGGCCGCGCCGGCGACCGCGGCGGCCGCGAGCGCACCGATGCCGAGCCGTGTCGGCAGCGCGACCTTGCCGATGCGGCGCGATAGCCAGCGCTCGAGCAGCACGAACTCGATCCATGCCGCGAACCCCGCGCTCGCGGTGAGGCCGAACGCGCCCCAGGCCGACGAGTAGCCGAGCCAGTCGCGAATGGGCAGCGCGAACAGATAGCCGAGCACGCCGGTCACCGCGACGCGGACGAGCGCGGCGTGCAGCGGCGACTTCGGATCGCCGAGCGCGTAGAACGCGGAGCCGAGCAGGCGGCTCTGCGTGTTCGCGGACAGGCCGACCGCGGAGCCGGCGAGGATGATCCAGACGACGCGCGTGTCGTTGGCGTCGAACTTGCCGGTCTGGAACAGCAGCGCGATGATCGGGCCTCCGATCGCGATGAACGCGACGGCGGACGGCACGACGAGGAACACGACCCGGCGCAGCGCGCCGCCCAGTCGCTTCTGCAGGTGCTCGGCGCGCGCGGACTCGTCGCCGGTCGCGCTCGACATCTCGGGCAGCTCCGCGGCCGACACCGCCATGCCGAACAGGCTCACCGGCAACAGGTAGAGCACCTGTGCGTAGCCCATCGCGCCGACGATGCCGGTCGCGAGGAAGCTCGCGATCACCTGATCGATGTACCCCGACAGCTGCACCGAGCCGCGGCCGAGGAACACCGGCACGAAGGCGCGCAGCGTCGATCGGACGCCCGGATGACCCACGTCGAGCGACGGCGAAAAGCCGCGCAGCAGCACGATCACCGTCGGCAGCTGGACGAAGAACTGCGCGGCCGAGCCGATCACGGCGCCCCAGCCGAGCCAGATCGCGATGTCGCTGTCGTGACCCGCGAGCCGCCGGCCGGCGATGATCGCGGTCGCGATCAGGGCGGTGTTCCACAGCACGGGCGACACGTAGCTGAGAAAGAAGCGGCGATGGCTGTTGAGCACGCCGAGACACCACGCGCTCATCACGAGCAGCGCGACACCCGGGAACAGGATGCGGACGAGCGTGACCGTGAGCTCGCGCGTCGCGCCGGTGAACCCGGGCACGAGTAGCGCGACGAGCGGGTCGGCCGCGACGACGCCGAGCAGTGCGATCAGCGACGCGACGAGCGCGAGCAGGGTGGCGACCGCGCGCGCGACCCGCGACGCGTCCTCCTCGCGCCCCTCGGCGAGCAGCCGGGCGTAGACCGGGATGAACGACGCGGACAGCACGCCCTCGCCGAACATGTTCTGCAGCAGGTTCGGGATCCGCAGCGCGCCCCGGAACGCGTCGTTCGCGGCCCCGAGCCCGAGGTAGTGCGAGATCGCGCGCTCGCGGACGAGGCCGGCGATCCGCGACAGGAAGATGCCCGCGGCGACGGCCAGCGCACCGCCGGAGCGGCGAGAGGGCGGGGCGTCGGGCATCGGCCGATTCTTGCCGGGCGGCTGCACCGGAGCAAGTAACGGAACGCCCGCCCGCGCGGTCTTATTCTCGATCTATGGTCGCAGCAATGACAGAGCGACTCGCGCGCCTCCCGTTCGCGGCCGACTGGCTCGCCGCGAGCGAGGTCACGCCCGACATCCACGCGGTGAGCGCGCGGATGGCGATGTACCGGCTGCTCGTCGAGCGCACCAACGAGCGCGGCGATTTCGGAGACGATCACGAGCTGTGCCCGTTCTGGGGCTACGCGTCCCAGCTCGCGTGGCAGCACCGCAGCGGCCGGCTCGGCACGGCGGCGAACGTCATCGAGCGCGACAGCTGGTGGGGCGCGTGCAACTACGCACTCAGCGTCGTGCCGTACGTGGCCGCGATGGATCTCGGCATCGTGCCCATGCTCGATCTCGACATCGAGCCCGCGTACGCCGTCGTGATGCCGGACTGGCACGTGGCGCTGCGCGCGCTGCTGTCGGCGCGCGATCACGACGCGATCCGGCTCGCGGTGTGGCGCGCGCACCTGGCGAGCATCACGCTCGCGGTGGCCCGGCACCGGCGCGAGCTGGCCGTGCTGCCGGCCGCCGAGCAGCGGTTCGCGCGCGGCTGGGTCCGCATGGTCGATCTGTTCGCGGCGGCGGCGGTGCGCACCGATCTCGAGAAGCTCGTCGAGACCGGCGGCGGCGCGCTGCCGTCGCGCGTGCTCGCGGGCGGCGACCTCGCGGACCTGCCGCGCTACGAGCGCAGCACCGTGCGCGGCGTCGGTGCGCTCGCCGATCGATCGCCGCGCCGGTGGGCGATCGATATCGCGGTGTGGCGGCGCATCATGCGGACGCGGGCGGCGCGCGCCGAGGCGGAGCGCCTGCTCGCCGGCATGCTCGGCCGCGGGCCCGAGGTCTGGCGGGCGCGGCTGCGCGCGGCGGTCTACGCGACGGCGCCGGCCCGCCTCGTCGATACGCTGCTCGGCTAACGCAGGCGCAGCGTCAGCACGAGTGGCTTGCCGCGCCGTGTGCCCGCGAGCTCGACCGTGCTCAGCTGATCGAGCTGCGCGTAGATGCCGAGCAGCGTGTTCGCCGACTCGATGCGCTGGTTGTTGATCGCCTCGAGCACGTCGCCGCTGTGCAGGCCCACCGCCGTCGCGATCGAGCCGGGGCGCACGCCGTAGAGGCGCAGGCCGGTCAGCTTGCCATCCTTGCTGAGCGGCGCGATCCGCGCGCCGGCCGCATGCGGCGAGCCGCCGACGAGGTCGCGGACGAGCTGGCGGTCGACCTCGACCGTCGTGTCATCGGGCTTGCGGATCCGATCGGCGAACGGGGCGGCGGCCGCAGGAGCAGGTGTTGCCGCACCCGCATCACCACGGCCGCCGGGGAGACGATCGAACAAGGACAGCGTGCCACGGCGCTCGCCGCCGGCAACGTCGAGGACATCGATCGACGTGAACCCGATGCGCTCGATCATGCCGACACCGGGCACGATGTCACCGAGGCCCCAGCTGCCCTGCACCTCGGTCGCCGGCACGCGCAACGTCGCGCGCGGCTCGGCGCCGCCGACGCTGGTCGCGATCAGGATCGCGTCGGGCACGAACGAATCCATCGGACCGGGCTCGCCGCCGGTCTCGACGCACGTCGAGCAGAACATGTTCCGCGCGACGAGTGCCGAGCCGTCCGGCGGTGCGGTCGGGGCGGGCAGCTGGACGGTGTGAAGAGGAGCCTGCCGAGGGGGAAGCCCGTCCAGATACGACGCCTCGATCAGCGAGGCGATCCCGTGTGCGGCAAATACCGAGCACGCGACCACCGCCACCAGTGCGACGAGCCAGGTCCGACGAAGGCCAGCGGTGACCCAATGGAGCGCGTTGTCGTGCATCGCTGTCCTTGCAGCGGTCCTTCATCAACCCCCGTGCCAGCGTGCAAGCGTGCGAACCCGCGATCGAGGTCCGTGCCATGCCAGGTCGGATCGCGCCACGCAGACGAGCTTGCCGCCGGCAAAGCTGCCAAACTGGCAGCCGCCGCCGCGGCCGTCCGGGGTGGTCGGCAGACTGTATGATGAGGATCTCGTGACCAGCGGGACACCCAAGCAGATCGGGAAGTATCAGATTCTCGATCGCGTGGCGGTGGGCGGTATGGCCGAGCTGTTCAAGGCGCAGCTGATCGGTCAGCTCGGGTTCGAGAAGCTGGTCGCGATCAAGAAGATCCTGCCGCACCTCGCGGGCGACCAGTCGTTCGTCGAGATGTTCATCGACGAGGCGCGGATCACCGCGCAGCTCGATCACCGCAACATCGTGTCGGTGTTCGAGCTCGGCACCGATGCGGACACACCGTACATCGCGATGCAGTACGTCGACGGCCTCGACGTGCTCGCGCTGCTGCGCGAGTGCGCGCGCGCGCAGATCCGGCTGGCCCCTGATCTCGCCGCGCTGATCGCGCGCGACGTCCTCGACGCGCTCGACTACGCGCACAACGCACTCGACGTGCACGGACGCCCGCTCAGCATCGTCCACCGCGACATCTCGCCGGGCAACGTGCTGCTGTCGTGGCGTGGCGACGTCAAGCTCACCGACTTCGGCATCGCGCGCGCGGCGGAGCGCCGCCACAAGACCGAGGCCGGCACGCTGAAGGGCAAGTACGGCTACATGTCTCCCGAGCAGGTCTCGGGCGGCGAGGTCGACGCGCGCAGCGATCTGTTCTCGGTCGGCATCCTGCTCGCCGAGATGGTGATGGCGCGCCGGCTGTTCACGTCGACGAACGACCTCGACATCCTGCTCATGGTCCGCGACGCGCGGCTCGATCGCCTGCACAAGTACGCGCAGGAGTTTCCCACCGAGCTACGCGGGCTGGTCGTGCGCGCGCTCCAGCGCCGCCCCGAGGACCGCTGGCAGAGTGCCGCGCAGTTTCGCGACGCACTCGACGAGTGGATCCGGCGCACGACCCGCGTGACGTCGCGCGATCTCGCGGCGCTGATCGGCCGCGTGATCAACGCCCCGACCGCCGATCTCGAGGGCCACCCGGGCACGCGCCAGGCCGCCGCGGTCGGCGAGGGGCCGTCGGGACTCTCGGGACCGATGACGCGCATGAGCCTGGCGGCGGCCGAGCTCGAGGCGAGGCAGGCGCGCGCGGAGTTCATCGGCGGCGATCCGGTCCCCGATCCGCTGATCGACACCGGATCCAGCGGCACGATCACGATCAGCAGCGACGACGTGATGCCGGAGCAGCCGGCGGAGCAGAGCGCGGGGCCGCGCGAGGTCGGCGATCTGCGCGAGCACCCGGTGCTCCGGGTCGTCTACAAGCTCGCGCGCGGCAAGGGAACCGGCATGCTCGCGCTCGAGGGGCGGGCCGGTGTCCTCAAGGAGGCCTATTTCCACGAGGGCCAGCCGCAGTTCGTCAACAGCAACGTCGAGAGCGAGCGGCTCGGCAACTTCCTGCTCGAGCAGAACGCGCTGTCGCCGCAGGCGCTGCAGCGCGCGCTCTCGGTCATGCACCACTTCGGCGGCCGGCTCGCCGACACGCTGGTCGGCCTCGATCTCCTCGATCCGCTCGAGGCCTATCGGCTACTCGCGAAGCAGGTCGCCGCGAAGCTGATGGAGGCGTTCTCGTGGCAGAAGGGGCGCTACACGTGGGCGGCCGGCCAGACCAACCCGTACAAGGCGCGCTCGCTCCACCTCGACGCGTTCCGCGTGATCGGCGCCGGCGCCGCGCAGCTCGCCGAGCCGCTCGTCGACGACTGGCTGCAGGCGCAGGCGCGTGCGTTCGTCGCGCGCGAGCCGGTCGACGAGGGCGAGCTCGCGCAGTTCGGGATCGGCGAGGCGCTCTTGCGCGTGTACAGCCTGCTCGACGGCCGCACCCGGCTCGGCGACCTCGCGTCGCGCGTGCGCTCGCCGGAGGCGCGGCTCAACCTGCTACGCCTGACGTACCTGCTCGTGCAGACCGATCTCGCGCGGCTGTCGTAGCGTCACTCGAACGGCGACAGCGAGCCCCGCTTCTCGTGCTCGTCGAGGAGCAGCCGGAGATCGCTGAACACGCGCGGCTGCGCGGCCGCGGCGTTCGACGTCTCGCCCGGATCGGCGTGGACGTCGTAGAGCTCGACGCCGGCGCTGCTCTCGATCAGCTTCCACCGGCCGCGCACCATCGCGGTGATGCCACCCGGGTTGCTGCGATCCTTGATCATCGCCGCGAACGCGGTGCCGCCATCCTCGGCGGACAGCCGGCGACCCGTCGCGAGATCGGCGACCGAGCGGCCGTCCATCGTCGGCCCGGTCGGCGCGATGAAGCCGGCGAGCTCGAGCAGCGTCGGTGTCAGGTCGGTCATGCTCACCGTCTCGCCGATGCGGCCGGGCTTGATGCCGGGACCGGCGATCACGAACGGCACGTGGATCTGCGAGTTGTACAGATCGGTGGAGTGGAACGGCTGGCCGTGATCGCCGAGCGCCTCGCCGTGGTCGGCGGTGACGATCACGATCGGCGCCTGCGCGGGCGGGCGGGCCGAGAACGCGCCGAGCAGGTCGACCAGCATGGTGTCGGCCGCGCTCAGCGCGCGGTCGTACAACCGGCGGCGTTCCTCGTCGTTGCGCGGCGCGGCTCCGCCGGTGCGCCAGTTGTGGGGCTCGAGGATGTGCATCCACAGAAACAGCGGCTTCTTGTCGCGCTGCTTCTCGCGCGCGTCGAGCCAGCGCCGGGCCTGCTTCGCGAGCTTGTGGCCGTTCGGCTCGATCTCGAGGTGCGAGAGGCCGCGCTGCAGGCCGGTGTGGAAGTCGTCGCCCCAGAAGCCGTTGCAGCACACGAACCCGGCGGTCTCGTAGCCGCCGGCGAGCATGCGCTCGGCGATCACGACGTGGCGCGGGTCGATGCGCAGCGCCCAGCCGACGACCCGGCCGCGCACGCGGTTCGGCGCGAGCCCGGTGATCATCGACGGGATCGATCGGCGGGTCACGTTGCTCGGCGCGAACGCCCAGTCGAACACCGCGCCGCGCGCGGCGAGCTCGCGCAGGAGCGGCATCTCGGCACTGCCGCCGTACGGCGGCGTGTGATCGGCGCGCACCGTATCGATGGTGACCAGGATGATGTCGGGGTGCGCCGAGCCCGGCTTCTCGACGGGGCGGAACACGGCGAGCGAGACGCGGGCGCGGATCGCGTCGAGATCGAACAGCTGATCGATCGTGAAGCCGGCGAGCGGGCGCTCGCCCCAGATCGACAGCGTGAGGGCAGGGCGCAGCTGCCACGCGGCCAGCGCGCCCCCGACGAGCGCGAGCGCGACCGCGCAGAGCACGCCACCTGCGATCCGGCGCGCGCGGCCGAGCCGCGGCCACACCGCGTGAACGAGCGCCGCACCGGCGATGCCGGCGAGCGGCACGCGGAGGACGCCGAGGTCGAGCGAGCCGATCCGCCGCGCGATGAAGAAGTGCCACGCGAGGTACGCGATGATCAGCGTCTTCACCGCGAGCGCGGCGAGCACGCGCAGCGGCGTGATGCGGACCCGCGCGTCGAGCTTGCCGTACAGCCAGCCGAGGCCGCGTGCCGCCGGCCGCGACACCGCGACGAGCAGCAGCGCGGCCATCACCGCGAGCACGGGCTCGGCGAACGCGATGCCCTGGGGCCGGAACGCGGTCGCCCGGGCGAGCAGCCAGGTGCCCTGGAACATCACCCACGCGAGCGCGAGCGCCGCGAGCCAGACGAACGCGAGCCAGCCGGCCAGCCGGGGCGCACCGCCGCCGTCGCCAGCGATCCCAGGCGCACCGCTGCGGTTGGCAGCGACACCGCGCGCGCGCGGCTGCCAGCCGTGCCACAGCCCGCGCCCGATCACGCTGGCGGCGAACAGGCCGGGCAGTGCGAACAGCGCGACGAAGCCCGCCGCGGCGAGGACGCCCAGCCCGCCCTGACCGGAGAGCCCGCAGCCCTCGAGCATGCCGGCGAGCAGCGCACCACCGCTCGCGGCGGCACCGCTCGGGGCGAGCCAGCGCAGTGCCGCGGCCAGCCTCGCTCGTTTGCCTGAAGACTTCACGCGCTCGCGCGATGGTACCTAGACCGGCGCGCCCTCGCACGATCGTGGCGCTGCAAGAAACCCCGACGAGCCGCATTTCTCGACGGGCGGCGTGGCGAGCGGACGAAAGTTTGCCCCGCCTGGCCCACTTCCGTAGCGTCGCTCTGTGGTGCCTGCGAAGACGTGGCTCGCGATCCCGATCCTGGCGATCGCGTGCGCGGCTCTCGCGGCCGCGGCGGGCCAGCCGCTGCACGCCGCGATCGCCATCGGCGCGCTGGCCGCGGCCACCGCCGCCGCGGTGCGCGCGTTCGCCGGCCCGTCGCTCGCCGCCGCCGCCACCGCCGGTGCCGCCGCGCTGCTCGTCACGTTCGGCGTGCTCGAGCTCGATACCCTCGACACCACGCGCGGCACGCTCGCCGCCGCCGCCGCGCTGTTCGCGATCGCGGAGCTGGCGCGGCCGCTGCCGGTCGACGCGTCGCCGCTGCCGGCTCTCGGCGCCGCGCTCGTGGCCGGCGTGCTCGATCCGGGCCACGTCGCGCTGCTCGCGATCGCCGGCGTGCGCCTCTTGCGCGGCCCGTGGGCGCGGCCGCGCTGGGCGCCGATCGTGCCGGTCCTCGGCACGCTCGCGATCGGGATCTCCGGGCTCGCCGCGTGCGCGCAAG
>DAIRFU010000766.1:0-3303 GCA_036794935.1 Kofleriaceae bacterium
ACAAGCTCGACGAGGTGCGCGCCGTCGCCGACGACGTGACCGTGCTGCGCGCCGGCGTGACCGTCGCGACGTTCTCGACCCGGCAGTCGGCAGAGCCGGCGCGCACGCTCGATGCGGGCGCGATCGCGCGCGCGATGGTCGGCGCCGAGCTTCCTGCACCGACGTCCGTACCGGCACCCGCGGCCGACGCGCGCGCCGCACTCGTGCTCGAGCAGGTCAGCGTGCGCGGCGAGCTGCACGCGATCGATCTGCGCGTGCGCACGGGCGAGATCGTCGGCGTCGCCGGCGTCGACGGCAACGGCCAGCGCGAGCTCGCCCTCGCGATCGCCGGCCTCGCGCCCCACGGCGGCCGGGTCCAGATCGGCGAGCGCGACGTCAGCCGTGCCTCGGTGCGCGCGCGGCTCGGGGCCGGGCTCGCCCACGTTCCGGAGGATCGCCAGCATGGCGGCCTCGTGCTCGACGCCACGGTCGCCGACAACCTCGCACTCGCGCGACGCGACGTTACCGGCGGCTTCCGCATCGATCGCGCGCGCGTCGCGGCGTTCGCCGACGCGCAGATCGCCGCGCTCGACATCCGCCCGCGGGATCGCGACGCGATCGTGCGCGTGCTGAGTGGCGGCAACCAGCAGAAGGTCGTGATCGCGCGCGAGCTGTCGCGCCCCGCGCTCGCCGCGATCGTCGCCGCGCAGCCGACGCGCGGTGTCGACCTCGGCGCGGTCGTGCGCATCCACGAGCAGCTGCGCGCCGCGGCGGCGGCGGGTGCCGGCGTGCTCGTGATCTCGGCGGACCTCGACGAGCTGCTCTCGCTGTGTCACCGCATCGTCGTGCTGCTCCGCGGGCGCATCGTCGGCGAGCGCGGAGGCGAGGCGCTGCGCGGCGGCGAGGCGCGGGCGGCGCTCGGCGCCCTGATGACCGGCGCGGAGGCGGCATGAGCGCGGCGACCCGTCGCGAGCTGCAGGCGGTCGCGATCACGTTGCTCGTGTCGGTCGCGTGCGGCAGCGCGCTCATGCTGCTCGCCGGCAAGGCGCCGGGCTCGGTGTGGTGGCTGATGATCACGCGCACGCTCGGCGAACCGTCCGCGCTCGGCCAGGTGATCTACAAGGCGACCGCACTCGTGTTCACCGGGCTCGCGGTGTCGGTCGCGCTCGACGCCGGCCTGTTCAACATCGGCGGCGAGGCCCAGCTCACCGCGGGCGTGCTCGGCTGCTCGGTCGTCGGCGCCGCGCTGCCCGCTGGCACCCCTGCCGTCGTCGCGCTGCCCGCGTGCATCCTCGCGGCCGCCGCCGCGGGCGGAGCGGTCGGGTTCGCGATCGGCATCCTGCGCGCGACGCGCGGGGCACACGAGGTGATCACGTCGATCATGTTCAACGCGATCGTCGCCGGGCTCGCGCTGTGGCTCGGCAACGCGTGGCTGTTCCGCGGCGGCACCACGCGCGGCGCGCCGATCGCGCCCGGGGCCCAGCTCCCGCTGCTCGGGCTCGGCGGCAGCTCGGCGAACGCCGCGGCGCTGATCGCGATCGCCGTGATCGCGCTGGTGTGGTGGTTGCGCGCGCGCACGACGTGGGGCCAGAGCCTGCGCGCGGTCGGCCGCGATCCCGAGGCCGCACGCTGCGCCGGCATCTCGGTCGCGCGCGTCCAGACCTTCGCGATGACCGGCGCGGGCGCGCTCGCCGGGCTCGCCGCGACGACGTTCGTGCTCGGTCACAAGCACGCGTTCGAGGAGGGCGTCGGGCGTGGCACCGGCTTCCTCGGCATCGCGGTCGCGCTGCTCGGTCGCGAGCACCCGGTCGGTGCCGGCGTCGCCGCGCTCGTGCTCGGCTTTCTGTCGTCGGGCGGGCTCGAGGTCGGTGAGGTCGTCCCCAAGGAGCTGACGGAGATCCTGCTCGGTGTCGTCGTCGTCGTCGCGGCGTGCACCGCGGCGTGGGTGCGGCGGCGCGCCGTGGAGGCCGCATGATCGACGCGCTCGTGTCGCTCGCGTTCCTCGCGCAGGTCATCCGCATCGCGGTGCCCTACGTGCTCGCCGCGCTCGGTGGTGCCGTCACCGAGCGCTCCGGCGTCATCGATCTCGCGCTCGAGGCCAAGCTGCTGTTCGGCGCGTTCGCGGCCGCCGCCGTCGGACACGCGACCGGCTCGGCGCCCGCCGGCATCGCCGCGGCACTCGCCGCCGGCATGGCCGTGTCCGCGGTCCAGGTCGTGCTCTCGCTGCGCTTTCGCGCGAACCAGGTGATCGTCGGCATCGGCCTCAACCTGATCGCGCTCGCGGGCACGCGCTTCTTGCTCCAGCTCATCTATCACGAGGGCGCGAACTCGCCGCCCGCGCCGTCGTACGGCGATGCGGTCGCCGGCAACCCGCTCGTGTGGGGCGCGGCATGCGCCGCCGTGCTCGTCCCGCTCGCCGTCACGCGCACGCGCTGGGGCCTGCGCCTGCGCGCGGCCGGCGATCGCCCCGACGCGCTGCTCGCCGTCGGCATCCCACCGTCCCGCCCGCGCATGCTCGCCGCGCTCGTCGGCGGTGCGCTCTCCGGTGCCGGCGGTGCGCAGCTCTCGCTCGTGGTCGGCGGCTTCTCGGCCGACATGTCGAGCGGGCGCGGCTACATCGCGCTCGCGATGATCATCCTGTCGGGCTGGCGTCCCGCGATCGCCGCGCTCGCGTGCGTCGGGGTCGCCGCCGCCGAGGCGATCAACATCCAGCTCCAGGTCACCGGCAGCACCGCGCTGCGCGAGCTCGCGCCGCTGCTTCCGTACGTGATCACGCTGGTCGTACTCGTCATCGAAGGCGGCAAGCGCACCCCACCGCCGGCGTCGCTCGGCAAGCCGTGACCCTTAGTCGGCCGCGCGCCGATACACGTCATCGACGTGAATCTGCCCGCTGCCGATCGCGATCGTGCCGCCCGCGACCGCCTCGTCGCGAACCCAATGCCCGCGCTCCGGCCGCCGGAACACCTCGATCCGCGCTTCTCCCTGTGACACGAGGACGTACTCCTTGAGGCTCGGGATGCGCATGTAGTGAGCGAACTTCTCGCCCCGGTCGTAGTCCTCGGTCGAGTCCGAAAGCACCTCGACGATCACCGTTGGATTGAGCAACGCCTCGCCGACGACGCGGCCATTGCGCTCGATCTTCTGCGATTCGACGGGACCGCACACGACCGCGACGTCCGCGTACGTCGAGAGCTGGGTGGCGCGGACGAACGTCATCGCATCGGACTGAAATACGTCGCAACTTCGGAGCGCGACTCGCAGCGCGGCACAGATGTTCCGGGCGAGCCGGCTGTGCTCGAGGCTCCCACCGGCCATCGCGTAGAT
>DAIRFU010000767.1:0-3298 GCA_036794935.1 Kofleriaceae bacterium
TTCCCTCTGATCTTGTCGTCGCGCGGCTTCGCCGTCGCGCTCGCGGTCGGCAACACCGTCGTGCTGAAACCGTCCGAGGAGACTCCTGTCTCCGGCGGCCTCTTGATTGCCGAGGTGCTCGAGGAAGCCGGCATTCCGAAAGGCGTTTTCAACGTCGTCACCTGCTCGCGCGACAACGTCGCCGCGGTCGGCGACGAGCTCATCTCGAACCCGACCGTCCGCGGTGTCAGCTTCACGGGCTCCACGGCCGTCGGCACGCAAGTCGCGGCGAAAGCGGGCGGGCTGCTCAAGAAGTGCTGCGTCGAGCTCGGCGGCAAGGACGCCTTGATCGTCCTCGACGACGCCGACATCGAGCACGCGGTGAACGCCGCGACGTTCGGCTCGTTCATGCATCAAGGTCAGATTTGCATGTCGGTCGAGCGCGTCATCGTCCACAAGGACGTCGCCAACGAGTTCATCGAGAAGTTCGTCCAGAACACGAAGAAGCTCAAGGTAGGCAACCCGCGCGAGATGGCGAACTGCATCGGGCCGATCATTAACCAGAAGCAGCTCGACAAGATCCGCGAGCAGGTCGACGACGCCGTGGCCAAGGGCGCGAAAGTCCTCTGCGGCGGTCAGCACAAGGGTCTGTTCTTCGAGCCCACGGTCCTCACGAACATCACGCGCGACATGAAGGTGATGCGCGAGGAGACGTTCGGGCCGGTGGCTCCGGTGATCACCGTGAGCAGCGTGGACGAGGCGATCGCCGTGGCGAACGACACCGAGTACGGCCTGTCCGCCGGCATCATCACTCGTAACGAGGAGCGCGGCCTCGCGGTCGCTCGCCGCTTGAACACCGGCATGGCCCACATCAACGACAGCTCCGTGAACGACGAGCCGCACGTGCCGTTCGGCGGCGTGCGCGCGAGCGGGCTCGGCCGGCACGGCGGCAAGGCCGGCATCGACCAGTTCACCGAGATGCGCTGGATCACGATTGAGCGCGGCGGCCGGCATTATCCGCCCCCGTTCCTGATGAACCCGGGGCACTGAGCGAGCGGAAAACAGGGCGCCGTAGTGCTCGAGATGCGCGCCGCCGAAGCGGTGAACCGGCCGGTGCGCCGCTTCGTTCGCGTCTGTTCCGGCCGCAGTTCGTTGGCGTATACTCCGAGGCCCATTCGCCCACCGGCCTCAATAGCTGACATTTACGTTGGAGAAGAAAGACATGCCGAAAAAAGTAGTCAATAAAGTGTTGCCGACGACCATGGTGGGATCCTATCCCCGTCCCAGCTGGTTCAAGCAGCAGCTGCTGGGCCGCGACATCCGAGTCGCGTTCAAAGAGGTGGCGCACGAAGAGGCGTATCAAGACGCCGTGAAAGCGGTGATCACCGATCAGATCGAGGCGGGCCTCGACGTCGTGACCGACGGCAACATGTGGTACGACGACTACGTCGGCGTGATCGGCTCGTTCTGCTGGTATCTCTACGAGCGCATCCCCGGCTTCGAGCCCACGCGCAATCCGCACCCCTCGATGGTCAATGCAGGCCCGAGCGCCGGTAAGACGTTCCTCGACGACTGGGGCGGCGTGATCAACAACGGCGCCGTGGACAAGGGCAACGACGCGCTGCGCTGGCCGGACCTCTACGACATCGCGAAGAAGGCCGCCGGCAACGTTCCGGTGAAGGTGTCGGTGGGCGCAGGTCCCGCGAACCTCGCGTGGCACGTCTACTTCGACAAGAACTCCTTCTATAAGAACGCCAAGGACCTCACCATGGCGCTCGTTCCCATCTTCAACAAGGAGATGAAGGAGCTCGTGAAGCACGGCGCCAAGTACCTACAGATCGAGGACCTGGGCGCGTGGCTGCCGCTGTTCTCGAACAACCAGGACGACTACAAGTGGATCCGCGAGAGCATCGAGGGCATGTGCGACGGCGTCGATGCGAAGATCGGCTGGCACTTCTGCTTCGGCAACGCGTGGGGTAACGACATCCTGTCGGCGAACTTCCCCGAGGGCTATCAGACGGTGCTGCCGCATTTCTGGGGCACCGAGGGCGTGGACGAGTTCGTGCTCGATTACGCCAACCGCCACATGAGCGGCGTCGAGTTCCTCAAGAACTGCCCGAAGGACAAAGGCGTGCAGGTCGGCGTGCTCGACATCCGCACCACCATGGTGGAAACGCCGGACATGGTTGCGGACCGCGTGCGCAAGATCATCAAGGGCGGTCTCAAGCCCGAGCAGATCACGCTCTCCACCGACTGCGGCATGAAGCCGCTCGCGCGCATGGTCGCGAAGCTCAAGCTCAACGCCCTCGCCGAGGGCGCGGCGATCGTCCGCAAGGAGATCGGCGGCTAGTCGATCGAGCGTCTACGGCGCCTGCGGCGTCGCAACGAAGCACACGGGCCGGCGGCAACGCCGGCCCGTTTTTTTTGCGCCGGGCGCTCGCGGTACAACGCGGGCGCGCTCGGGTCGGGTCGACATTCTTTACATATCGAGGCCCGCATTCGGATCCGCGGGCGGATAACAGCTTGATCCGACTCGACCCGTGAATCTTGGCACGTGATCTGCATTCGCGGCTCGGCCGACGGCGCAACGCGCAGGTGCATGGACGCGCAGCTCGACTCGATCCGCGCGACGGCCTCGAGCTTCAACACACACATCAGGGGTCCATGCATGTTTCGACTCTCCTTCGGGCGCGCCCTCGGCGTCGTCACACTCCTCAGCGTCGGCATTCCGCCGCTTGCCGAGGCGGTACCAATCACAATCAATGCCACGAACGTGTGGCGCGCCGACCGAACGCCGAATCCAATCGGCTTCCTGCCGACTGCGCTCGTTCCGTGGATCGACGTCCACACCTCTGCGGGTGACGTCAGCCTCACGAGCGTCACAGCATCGGTTGCGGGCAATACCTACAACTTGCAGCGCATCGCGACGGGCGCTCTGCAAGGGCTCTACTTCGCGCAGATTCCGTACGACCCGGCCCTCACGGGACCCTGGACCATCACGGCGACCAACGGCACGAACGTCGTGACGAGCACGCGGCCCGCATTCGTCCCGGTGGCTCCCATGCCGTTCGTGGATGACATCGATTTTAGCGGCACAGGCAACGACATCACGGTTCACTGGACCGTTGCCGATGAGGTGCTGCCCCAGCTCGTTGGGCAGCAGGTCGCGATCTGGGATCTCTCGAGCAACCCGACGCCGACCACGGTGCAGTTCTTCGACATCCCGGTTGCGCAAAGGCAGCTCGCGCTCAACACGCTCGGGCTCACGCTCGGCACAACCTACGCCGTTGAGATCAACAATCTATCCCGGAACGCGACC
>DAIRFU010000156.1:0-11913 GCA_036794935.1 Kofleriaceae bacterium
TGTCGGTGCGCTGCTCGCCGCCGGCGTCACCTGGTACGCCGGCAACAGCCACAAGTGGCTGTGCGCGCCGAAGTCCACCGGGTTCCTCGCCGCATCGCCGAGCGCGCCGCCGCCGAACCCGGTCGTCACGTCGCACGGTGCGAGCGCCGGGTACGGCCCGGCCAACCGCTTCCACGCCGAGCTCGACTGGATGGGGACCCACGATCCGGCGCCGCACCTCTCGGTGCCCGCCGCCATCGCGGCGATCGCGGAGCTCGGCAACGGCTGGGCGCACGTGATCGCGCGCAACCACGCGCTCGCGATCGAGATGCGCGGCCGGCTCGCCGATGCGCTCGGCGCGAGTCGACTCGCACCCGATGACGCACTCGGCACGATGGCCGCGCTGCCGATCACGCTGCCGCCTAACAGCGCGCCACTCGCGCTCGAGCGCCAGCTGCTCGTCGACGGCTGGGAGATTCCGATCGTCGACTTCACGCGCGGGCCACTCGTCCGGATCTCGGCGCATCTCTACAATCACGCCGACGAGGCGGACGCCCTCGCCGACAAGCTGCGCGCGCTCGGCGTGACCGGCCGCTAGATCTTCTTGCGGCGCTGCTGGAACGAGTACGGGCGGTGACCGCCGCCCTTCTTGTCGTCGTCTTCGCTGTTCTCGACCGGCGTACCGGCGAGCGGCTCCTCGGCACCGGGGCGGAACTTGACCTGGGAGAGCGGGCTCTCGCCGACGAGCACCACGTTCTGCTTGCCGATGATCTTCTCGGTGCCCTCGAGCTTGTCGATGTCGTCGAGGATCTCGTCGATGCTCGGGTAGCGCTCCTCGCGCGCATCGCGCGTCATCTTGTCGAAGATGTCGTCGATGCCGTGCGGCAGCGCGCTGTTGATCTGGGACGGCATCGGCGAGCGGCGGCCCGGCAACTTCCGCGTGAGCAGCTCGTAGAAGATGATGCCGAGCGCGTAGATGTCGGTCTGCGGGCTGGTCGCGCTCGGATCGGTGTACAGCTCCGGCGCCATGTACGCGACGTTGCCCATGCCGACGTAGATCTGGCGGATCACGGCGTGGTCGCGCTCCACGATCCGCGAGAAGCCGAAGTCCGACACCTTGACGTTGCCGTACGCGTCGATCAGCAGCTGCTCGGGCTTGAGGCCGCGGTGATAGACCTTCTGCTGATGCGCGGCGCGCAGCGCGTGCAGCGTCTGCAGCAGGTACTTGAACGCGAGCTCGACCGGAATCTCCTCGGCATCGTTGATCAGGCGGCGCGCCGAGCCGTTCGGCGCGAGCTCGGTGATGAGGTACGGGTACTCGACCCACAGGTTGACGTCGTGGATCGGCAGGATGTTCGGGTGCGCGAGGTTGCCCCACGCGCGCACGACGTCGGTGAACCGGCGCACGATCTCGTTACGCTGGTCCTCGCTGAAGAACCCGAACAGGTCGCGGATCTCCTTCATCGCGACCTCGCGATTGAGTGCGACCTGGCGCGCGCGATAGACGGTGCCCATGCCGCCCGAGCCGATCGTCGTCAGCTTCTCGTAGCGCTGCTCCATGTCCACTGCCTGAGCGATCTCGCCGCCGACCGCCGCCGACGAGCGGCCGCCAGAGCTGGCGACCTTCGCCGCGTCCTTGGCGGGTAGCGCGCGCGCCGCCGAGCCCTCGCTGCGTGCCACCGGTCCGGTGGCGCCGGCCGGAATCGCCATCGCCCCGGTCGCCAGCGCGCGGCTCTGGCGCAGCTTCTTGAAGTGCGAGACCGCGCGCTCGGTGAACTCGGAGAGGTTGCCTCCGTTGACGACGGTCTCGCCGTCGGGCGTGACCTCGAGGCTCTCGTTCGCGTTATCGTGTCGAAGGTAGCCGGACTTCTCGAGGAAGCCGATGTACTCCGAGAACGGGATCGAGACCGCGCCTTCGCAGACGCGCCGGATGTCGTCGTACCGGTTCTGTCGTCCGTACCGGGCCTCGGCCATCACGTTGGCGAGGATGAAGCGAGCCTCCTCGCACAGAACTTCTTTCGTGACCTTGGCACGGCCTTCCATCGTGCGGATTGTAGGCACCGCGCACGACTGAATTCAATCAAGGTGGCCCTTCGGAAATCAGCCGCTGCACGAGTGGACGGTCGGCCGGCAGGATATCCCAGCGCGGCAGCTCGCCCGGACGCGCCCACACGAGGTCCGCGACCTCGACGGCACGCGGCTCGCCCTCGACGAGCCGGCACGCGTAGACGAGCATCACCAGATCGAACGCGTCGTAGGCGTGGAATAGCACGTCCCAGATGCGACCGACCTCGACGGTCGCGCCGATCTCCTCGCGAAGCTCGCGGACGAGCGCCGCGACCGGGGACTCGCCGGCTTCCACCTTGCCGCCGGGAAACTCCCACTGCAACGGCAACGGCTGGTCGGCGCGGCGCTGGGTGATCAGCACGAGGCCATCGCGCACGACGAGCCCGGCGACCACCAGCTTGCGATCACGCGGCATCCAGCAGCTCCCTGCGATCGATGAATGGCGCGGTGCACGGCGGACCGTCGGCGTGCAGGTACGCGGCGACGTGGCCGGTCTCGATCGCGAGCAGCGTCGAGCTACGCGTCCCGTAGCGCTCGGTGTGGATGCACGTCGCCGTCAGCTCGCGCGCGATGTCTCGCGGCAGGTGGGACGGCGGCGTGGCGTCGAGCGAGACGCGCGTGTGATCGGCGAGTGCGGTCCGCAGCACGGGCGCGAGCTCGGCCCACGCGCGCGAGCGAGCGAGCGCCGCGGTGATCGCCGCGTGCAGCCGGTCCCCGCGCGGGAAGTCACACGAGCCGAGCCGGTCGTTGCACATCACGTGGACGCCGGGTGGCAACACCTCGATCGTCTTCTCGCCGGTGTCGCGACGCAGGTAGCCGATGCACACGCGATCGGCGTCGCCCCACACGAGGTTCATGCTCGCGTACGCACGCGGATCGAGGGCGGCGACATAGGCGTCCTGATCGGCGGCCGCCGCCAGCTCCTTCACGGCGAGGCCGCGCGATCGCAGACCTTGCGGTGGCGTGGCGAGCGCGCGCTGATTTGTCACCGCCGCGAACCGGCCCGCGCGATGCACGGCGAGCCACGTCCCTCCGGACAGCTCATCGACGCCGCCGACCAGTGCCGTGCCGAGCACTTCCGGAGGACGCGTCGGACGCGCGTATAGCTCGTCGCGATTGGCCGCAATCACGAGTGGTATGTCGGCGACCTGGAACAGGATAGCGATCGTGCACATGGCGAAAAAGTAAGCCGAAGAACGTGCTCCGCTGCTTGCATGTACCGCTTGCCGCCCCTAGAGTGCCCCCAGAATGAGACTGTATCCAGGGAAGGTCGACACCATCGCGGCCGAGATCATCACGACGCTGACCCAGGCGGGTGATATCGAGGTCAGCGACGGGAACGAGGCCCAACTCGACGCGGCCGCCGTACTCAAAGAATACATCCGCGTGGACAAGGAGCTCACCGAGCGGGCCAAGGACATCCTGGAGATCCGCGGGCTTCCGTACTCGCACCTTGGCCGCACCAAGCGTCAGCTGGCCGAGCAGAAGGAGTTCGGGCTCGGCGAAGACGGTCTGTCCTGGATCGCGAACCAGATGCTCGAGGCGTTCATGTCCTCCCGGCACATCGACGAGGTGTTTGCCGAGGACGCGATCTTGCGCCGCAAGATCAAGGACATCTGCAAGAAGCACATGATGGTCGACGAGGCGATCGACCAGGAAGTCCGCGACCGGATCAAGAACCTCGAAGAGGGGTCGCAGGCGTGGGACGTCGAGTACGCCAAAGTGCTCGATCAGGTTAAGGGAAAACACGGAATCAAGGAGTGACGTAGCGCGGTATCCCGCGCGGCGTCGATCACGTACTTGCTCCTGCGACGAAGGGCCGCCAAGCTTTTCGGATGGGAGCGCGCATCTGCCAGGAGTGCATCACCGCCCCTGTCATGAAGTGCGGCCGCTGCACGGCGACGCGCTGTCAACGCCACGCGCTCGCCGACAACCTGCGCTGTGACAAGTGCGAGAGTGACTGGCGGGAAGAGGCGTCGACCCGGCGCGCCGCGAAGCTGATCTTCGCACCACCCGCCGCGATCCTCGCAGGCGGCCTTCTGTTCGTGCTGCTCCTGCCGGTGACCATCGGCGGCGCGGTCGGTGCCGCGTTCATGTGCGCGCTCGCGTGCGGCATCTCGGTCGCGACCGGCGCGGCCGCATGCCGGCTCGTCGATCACTCGTCGCGCGTGATGTTCTTGCGCGAGCACGCCGGCAACCTACCAGCCGCGCGCCTGCTGCCGTCGCCGCGCCGCTGACCCGCGTGCGCGACACCATCGATACGTCGTGGATGCGTCGTGGATGCATCGTGCATACGAGGCGCCGCGTCAGCTGAGGATGCGCAGCGCGCCGAGGAGCTCGGTGGCGCCCATCAGCAAGACGATCGTCGCGGCCGTGATCGTCCCCTTCGTGGAGACCTTGGTCCAGCACACGATGCCGGCGACGAGGAGCAGCGCCGGCAGGATCACGTCGATCCGGAACTTCGCGAGCGACAGCGACATGAGGCCGAACGCGAGCAGCAGCTGCACGCCGGACGCGATGACGGCGAGCATGGGGAACATTCGATCGCTCTTGTTCAGCAAGAGATAGATCGAAGAGCACAACGTCGTGATGATCAGGACGGTCGTCAGGTTGAAGTGCATCCCGACACGGTACAGCGGGCTGCGTGTAGGCGGGTGTTCCCAGCCAGACAGCGCCGTAAGCGACCTCACCCGGCCGGACGAATGCCCAGGCCTTCGAGTACTTCGCCGACGACCATCTCGCCGAGCCGCTGGATCAGCTGCTCGCCTTCCTCGGTCGACGCGGACGCGGGATCGCCGGCATACGCGAGCTCGAGGCCCATGTCCTCGAAGGTGGTCACGCCGGCCTTCAGCTTCTCCGACAGCGAGATCGGAACCGGCGCGAGCCGCGTGCGCAGCGCATCCTGCACGAGCTCGGGAGCCGCGGCCATCATGATCGAGGTCTCGTAGCGACCGGCGTGGCAGGCGCCGCTCTTGAACTCGGCGGACAGGGTGCGCGCCCACTTCTTGTCGAGCGGGCACGCGTAGCTCACCTTCTTCTCGCGCCCCGGGAGCACGGCGCGGATCGCGGCGTCGTGCGCGGGCTCGAGGTGGTTGTTGACGAGACAGACGTGGCGCACGCGCGCGGCAAGCAGGCCGTCGCAGACGGCGGCGATGTACGCGGTCAGCACGTCGGCGGGGATCGAGACCGCGCCGGAGAAGCCGGCGGCGCAGTCGGTCACGCCGTAGCTGATCGCCGGCGCGATCACGCCGATCATCGTGCCGCGTTTCTCGAGCAGCTCGCACGCGCGCAGGCACGCGGCCGCGGAGATGATCACGTCGGTGCCCAGGCCGAGGTGCGGACCGTGCGGCTCCGTCGAGCCGATCGGCACGAGCGCGATCACGCCCTTCTTGCCGGCAGTCAGCTGCTCGAGTGATGCGGTCGTGTAGCGGGCCAGGAACTTCTCGGTCACTCGGGTGCCAGCTCTCCGCGCTTCTCGCGCTCGATCAAACGTTTCTTGTCGACCTTGCCGCGATCGTTCTTCGGCAGATCGTCGACGAACAGCACCCAGCGCGGGTACTTGTGCTTGGACAGCCTAGCCTGCACGTGAGCCTTCAGCTCGTCGGCGAGGGTGCGTTTGTCGCGGCCGCGCGCGTCGGGCCGCAGCACGACGATCGCCTTGGGCTTGGTCAACCCGTGATCTTCCGCGGGGATGACGGCGGCGCCCGAGACCGCCGGATGGGCAAGCAAGCAATCCTCGACCTCGCGCGGCGCCACGAAGATGCCGCCGACCTTGAACAGGTCATCGGCGCGGCCCTGGAAGTACAGGTAACCGGCATCGTCGATCGAGAACAGATCGCCGGTCCGGCACCAGTGGCCGTGGAACGTCGTCCAGCTCTTCTCGCGATCGCGGAAGTAGCCCTGCGCGATGCTGTCCCCCTTGACCCAGAGCACGCCGATCTCTCCGCGCGGCAGCTCCGGTGCGCCCGGGCCCTCGGCATCCTCGGCGAGGATCGCGAGCGTGTAGCCCTCGACCACGCGGCCGAGCGAGCCCGGCCTGACGTCACCGGGGCGATTGCTGCAGTAGATGTGGAACATCTCGGCCGAGCCGATGCCGTCGTAGATCTCGCCGCCGAAGCGCTCGACGAACCGGCGTAGCAGTGGCTCGGGCAGCGCCTCGCCCGCCGAGAAGTGGAAGCGCACGGTCGACAGATCGAGGCCCGGCTCGTTCCGCGCGCGGCGCTCGTCGTCGAGATCGAGGATCTTGCCGAGCATGGTCGGCACGTTCGTGACCACGGTCGCGCGGTACCGCTGGATCGCCGCGGTGACGCTCTCGGCGGTCGGTCGCTCGCTGAACAGACCGACGGTCGCGCCGACCGCGAACGGGAACCACAGGTTCGTGCCGGTCGCGTAGCCGAAGAACAGGCGCGGTACGCTGATCGTGACGTCGTCCTCCCGCATGCCGATCGTGCGCTTCGCGAACACCTCGGTGTTGAACGCGAAGTCGCGGTGCGTGTGCATCGCGGCCTTCGACTTGCCGGTCGAGCCCGACGTGAACAGCCAGATCGCCGGGTCATCGCGACGGATCGCCGGCAGCCGGGTCTCGCTGGTGCGGCCGCGCTCGATCGCGGCGTGCAGCGACAGGCCGGGGCCGCCGTCGCACGGCGCCTCCGGATCCTCGCCGGTCGCGGCGTCGGGCGAGACCAGGATGGTCCCGGCGAACTGCGGCGCGAGCTGGGCGGCGAGCGCGGGGATCGTGATCAGCACCGAGGCGCGCACGTAGTCGAGCACGTACGCGAGGTCGTCGACCGGGACCTGTGGGTTGCCCATCGCCAGCACGCCGCCGGCGGCGAGCGTCCCGAAGATGCCCCACGCGAACGCAGGCGTGTCGGGCAACACGATGTACACCCGCTGCTCGGGGCGCAGGCCGAGATCGATCAGCGTCCGCGCGAGCGCACGCGATCGATCGGCGACGTCGGCGTACGTCCACGCCCGCTCGCCAAACCGGAGCGCGACCTTGTCGCCCTTGCCCTCGCGGACGCGATCGAACAGCCAGTAGTCGGCGAGGTTGAATTCGTCTGGAAACCGGACGTCACTCGTCATCGTGCTCGTTCCTTCGTCAGCGCGCGCCCGATGATCGTGCGCTGGATCTCGCTCGTGCCCTCGTAGATGCGCAGCGGCCGGATCGCGCGATACAGGTGCTCGACGACGCTGCCTGCCATCACGCCGCGGCCGCCCAGCAGCTGGACCGCGCGATCGATCACGCGCTGCGCGGCCTCGGTCGCGCCGAGCTTCGCGATCGAGACCTCGGTCGTCGCTCGCGCGTCGCTCGTGTCCTTGCGGTGCGCCGCGCGCAGGACGAGCAGCCGCGCCGCGTCGAGATCGACGGCCATGTCGGCGACGTGAGCCTGGACGAGCTGTTGCTCGGCGAGCGGCTTGCCGAACTGCACGCGGGTGGTCACGAACCCGAGCGCCTCGTCCATCGCGCGCCGCGCCATCCCGACCGCGGCCGCGCCGACCGACACGCGAAACGCGTCGAGCGTCTGCATCGCGAGCTTCATGCCCTGCCCCGCGTCGCCGACGCGGGCCTGGTGCGGCAGCGCGACACCGCGCAGCGCGAGCGCGCCGATCGGGTGCGGCGCGGTGGCCACGAGCGGCGTCACGGAGACGCCCGGCGCGTCGAGCGGTACCCAGAACGCGGTCAGCCCCTTCGCGCCGCGCGCCGGATCGGTCGACGCGAACACCATCGCGTGATCGGCTATGCCGAGGTTCGAGATGAACAGCTTGTCCCCGTCGAGGGTCCAGCCTTCCCGGTCCTCGGACGCCTTCGTCTGGATCGACGCGACGTCCGAGCCGGCCTCGGGCTCGGTGAGCGCGAACGCGGCCACCCGCTCGCCCCGCGCGAACGCACCGATCTCCGCCTTCTGCGCGGCGCTGCCGGCGAGCAGGATCGCGTGCACGCCGAGCCCCTGCACCGCGAGGATCGAATCGGCCCGCGGCGAGACGTAGCCCAGCATCTCGCGCGCGAGGCACAGCGAACGGGCGTCGGTCCCGCCGGTCGAAATGAATTCGCCCGGCTCCATGCTCGTGCGACCGCTCGGCGGCGCGACCAGCTCGAACAGGCCCGCGCTCGCCAGCGCCGCGACCGCCGCGCGATCGCGCGCGGGCTCGTCGCCGACACTCTCCGCCGCGGTCACCGCCGGCGCCGCCGCACGCAGCCGATCGGCGAGCGCGTGGTGCGCGGGCTCGAAGAACATCGGCAGGTCATCGGTCGACAGGTGCATGCCGCTCTACTCCGGGGCGCCCTTGAAGCGCTGCGGCCGCTTCTCCTTGAAGGCCGCGTGTGCCTCCGCGAAGTCGGGGTGCTGCATGCACAACGCCTGCGCCTGCGCCTCGGCCTCGATCGCGGTGCCGAGCGTCATCGCGTGCTCGCTCTCGAGCATCTGCTTGGTCATCGCATGCGCGAACGCCGGGCCGCTCGCCAGCCGCTTCGCCCACTCGGTCGCGAGCTTCACCGCGTCCTCGCCGGTGCCGACGACACGGTTCGCGAGCCCGATCCGCTCGGCGTGCGCCGCATCGATCGTATCGCCGAAGAACAGCAGCTCGCTCGCGTGACCGAGCCCGACGATGCGCGGCAACAGGTACGTGACGCCCATGTCGGCGCCGCACAGGCCGACCTTCGGGAAGATGAAGCCGAGCTTGGCATCGGCGGCCACGATGCGCAGGTCGCACGCGCAGGCGATCACCGCGCCCGCACCGACCGCGGTGCCGTTGATCGCGCCGACGATCGGCCGCCGGCAGCGCCGCATCGCCGCGATCAGCCGGCCGGTCGCGCGCGTGAACGCGACGAGGCCCGGCGTGTCCCGGCCCAGCAGGTGCTTGATGATGTCGTCCTGATCACCGCCCGAGCAGAACGCGCGGCCCCGTCCGGTGATCACGATCGCGCGCACCTCGTCGAGCGCGTCGAGCTTCTCGAACGTCTCGGCGAGCTCCTGGTAGATCTCGAACGTGAGCGCGTTGAGCCGCTTGGGGCGATCGAGCGTGATCGTGACGACGCCCTGGTCCAGCTCGAGCGAGAACGACGTGGCCGTGGGGATCATTCGGGGTGCTCCAGGTACGCGACGGCTTGGATCTCGACGAGCGCCTCGGGCTCGACGAGGCCGGCGACCGCGACGAGCGCCATCGCCGGGAAGTGAGACTGCATGCGCTCCTTCCAGATCGGACCGAGCTGCTTGCGCGCCGCGCGGTACGCGGCGATGTCGGTGACATAGACCGTCATCTCGGCGATGTCGGTGACACGGCCGTTCGCCGCGTGGACGACGTCGATCACGTTCGTCAGCGCCTGCGCGAACTGGCCGGCCAGGTCCTTGGCCTCGAACACGCCCTGCGCGGTCCAGCCGATCTGGCCGGCGACGTGGACCACCGGGCCGTGGCCGATGCGGCCGTTCGCGTAGCCCTTCGGTGGCGGCCATGACTCGACGATGACCTGCTCGGTGCTCATTTCAGGATCGCTCCTCCGTCGATGACCAGGGTCTGGCCATGGATGCCACGCGCGCCGTCGCCGCACAGCATCAGCGCGGTGTACGCGACCTCGTCGGGCTCGATCATCCGGCGCTGCGGGCTCATGCCCTCGAGCGCCTTGCGCGCGTCGTCGCTGCTGCGCCCTGTCTTCGCCGCGATCCGCGCGACCGCCTCGTCGGACATGTTCGTGCGCACCCAGCCCGGGCACAGCGCGTTGATGGTGACGCCGGTGCGCGCGAGGTCGATCGCGAGCGCGCGCGTGAAGCCGACCATCGCGTGCTTCGCGGCGCAGTACGCCGCCGAGTAGCCGTAGCCCGACACGCCCGCGTTCGACGCGATGTTGACCACCCGCCCCCAGCCCGCCTTCACCATCGCGGGGACGAGCGCGCGGGCGAGCCGGAACGGCGCGGTCGCGTCGAGCTCGAGGATCTTGTCCCACAGCTCGTCGCTGGTGCGCTCGAGGGACGCGCTCTCCGCGATGCCCGCATTGTTGACGAGGACGTCGACGCGGCCGGGCAGCTCGCTCACCATCCGGTCCAGCGCGGCGCGGTCGGCGATGTCGCACGCGATCGCGAGGCCGTCGATCTCGCTTGCCACCGCGTCGAGGTCGGCCTTGGTGCGGCCGGTGACGATCACCTTCGCGCCGGCAGCAGCGAGCGAGCGTGCGCAGGCGGCGCCGATCCCGCGTCCGCCGCCGGTGACCAGCGCGAGCTTTCCCCCGAGGTGGAGGGTCCCGGACTCCAGCGGTTGCATGCTCGGGGCATATCACGTTTACCCTCCCCTCCTCATGCACCTGTCCGACCTCGATGCCACCGCGCAGGCCGAGCTCGTCCGCCGCGGCGACGCGTCCCCGCGCGAGCTCGTCGACGCTGCGATCGCGCGGATCGAACGCGACAACCCCGAGCTCGGCGCGGTGATCATCCCGCTGTTCGAGGCGGCGCGCACGACCGCCGATGATGCGGCGCACGGCCCGTTCCGCGGCGTGCCGATCCTGATCAAGGACATCCTCGCCACGGTCGGCGGCGTCCTCTACACGGCGGGCCTCACGCCGCTTCGCGAGGCCAACTACCGCCCGGCGCACGATAGCTACCTCGTGACCGCGCTGCGCCGCGCGGGCTTCGTGATCGTCGGCAAGACCAACACGAGCGAGTTTGGCATCGTGCCGTCGGCGGAGCCGCCCGCGTGGCCGCCGTCGCGCAACCCGTACGACACCACGCGCTCGACCGGTGGCTCGAGTGGCGGCTCGGCGGCGGCCGTCGCCTCCGGCATGGTGCCGGTCGCCCACGCCAACGATGGCGGCGGCTCGATCCGGATTCCGGCGAGCTGCTGCGGGCTGTTCGGGCTCAAGCCGAGCCGCGGCCGCGTCTCGTTCGCGCCGAACCACGGCGACATCAACGGCGGGCTCGTCAACGAGCACGTCGTGGCGCGCTCGGTGCGTGACTCGGCGGCGATCCTCGACCTGCTCGCGGGCGTCCAGCCCGGCGATCCGTACACCGCTCCCCCGCAGCTCGGCCCGTACGCCGCCGAGCTCGCCGTACCGCCGGGCACGCTGCGGATCGGCTTCGCGACCCGCCGCATCACGCCCGAGGGCACGTTCGTCGAGTCGCACCCCGACTGCATCGCGGCGGTCCAGCACACCGCGAAGCTGCTCGAGTCGCTCGGCCATCACGTCGAGCACGCGGAGATCGAGGCGACCCGCGATCCCGGCTGGGTGCCGAGCTTCCTCGCCGTCTGGGCGGTCGGCGTCAGCCACGATCTCGACTGGGCGTCATCGGTGCTCGGCCGCCGGCTCGAGATGCACGATGTCGAGCCGCTGACCTGGGGCCTCGGCGAGCTCGGCCGCCTCATCACCGGACCGGCGTACGTGGCCGCGTGGGAGTGGCTGCACGCGGCGTCGCGCCGGATCGCGCCGTTCTTCGAGCGCTACGATCTATGGCTGACGCCGACGGTCGCCGAGCCACCCGTCCCGCTCGGCACGTTCAAGTCCCCGCCCGACGATCTACTCGCGGGCATCTTCCGCGCCGGCGACTTCGCGCCGTTCACGTTGCTGTTCAACGCGACCGGGCAGCCCGCGTGCTCGGTGCCGCTCTACCGCAACGCTGCCGGTCTGCCGATCGGCGTCCAGCTCGTCGCGGCGTACGGCCGGGAGGATCTGCTGATCCGCACCGCGGCCCAGCTCGAGGCCGCGCAGCCGTTCGACCACGCGGCGACCCGGCACTGACGCTAGCCGAGCTCCTTGCGGATGTTCGCGATCACCTCGGCGTAGCTCGTCGCCTCGACGACCTCGGCCATCTCGGCCGTGTAGCGCGCGACGAGATCCTCGCGGCCGCGGGCGAGCGCGTCGCGGCGCGCGTTGTAGAGCGTGAT
>DAIRFU010000157.1:0-11898 GCA_036794935.1 Kofleriaceae bacterium
AGCTTCGCGCTGTGCGCCACGCGATAGCGCAGCGGCCCACCGTCCGGGCGCTCGCTCCGCACGATCGGCCGCGGGATGCAGACGAACTCGGTCCGCATCTCGTCGCCGCTGAGCCGGACCGTCGCATAGCCATGTCCCCCCATGTCGACGAATTTCAGGTGCGGCGCGAGCGCGGGGTTCGAGAGCGCGCGCGCACGATCGAGATCGAAGCTCTTCGCATATTCGAGGCACGACCGGACGCCATGCTTCAGCAGCATGTTGAACGTCCAGTCGGGCTTGGCGGCTGCCGGCCGATCGGCAAGGTAGAGGGGCCGCAACGGCAGATCCTTGGGAATCCGGTGCTCGTGCGACTCCATCGCGCCGGGACTCGTGAGCGAGGCGCCGACGAAGCTCAAGCCCACCGGCTCGAACGTGCCGGGTGGGAGCTGGGCCGATGCGTAGCCAGCCCAGAAGCTGTGACGATCACCCGAGACGATCGCGAACCCCGTGATCTGCGCGTCCCGCACCAGCTCGTAGATCTCGCTACGCTCGGCCCAGGCGGCACCATGATCGCGACCGCCAAGGTTCGCGAACGTTCCGGTCGGCCACGGCTGCTTCGTCAAGCCGGGCGGCAGATTCTCCGGGTCGGCACGCGTCTCCAGCGTGCCGAGCGAGTTGCCCCAGATCTTCCATGTCGCCGTCGCGCGCTTCAGCTGGTCCTTGAGCCACGCCTTCTGCTCGGCTCCCAGAAGGGTTTGCGGCGGCGCGCTCTTCTGCGAGTTGGCGACGTGACCGTCCTTGAAGCGGAGCTCCGCGGGCGGATTGCCGCCGTTGAACGCGCGCCCGGCGTCGAGCACCTGCATGACGTCCTCGGGGAACATGCCGTTGTAGTCCTCCCAGTCGCCAAGCTCGCCGAGTGCCGGGTCGTTGTACGGGTCGGGGCTGCGATAGCTGTACTGATCGGTGATGATCAGATCGAGGTGCTTGCCGTAGCGCAGCGTCCGGTACGCCTTGAGGCTGTTGATCGCGACGAGGTTGTTCGGCTCGACGCCGAGGCCATTGGCGTCGAACTTCTCGATCGGGACGTTCTTGACGGTCGGCGGTCCGAACTGCTCGAGCGATCCGCTCGGCGGCGCGACGCGGCCGGGAAGATATTCGAACCACGCCTGATTGGCGGCGATCTTGATGCTCTGGCCCGGCTGCTCGAACGGCCCCGCCTTCACGATGCTCTGCCAGCCCTGCCAGGAGAATTCGTGATTGTCCCAGATGGCGACGAACGGCCAGCGCGCGCGCGCGTCCTGCAGGTCGGGGTCGTGGAGATAGCCCTTGTAGACGGCGCGATATCCATCGATCGTCAGCGGAATGTGGAAGTTGCCGACCTTGTGTCCGTCCGGGATGCGCGCGACCTCGTAGATGGTGCGGTCGTAGCGGGTCTTCACCTCGTCCGGGTACTGGACCACCTCGTAGATGAAGTCGCCGAGGTGCAGCACGAACGTGATCTGGTCGTTCGCGGCCGCGCGCTCGTCCTCGAAGATCATCCGGCGATAGGCGTTGAGCGCGCCTTCATTGACGGTCTGGCAGCTGACGAAGGCGAAGTTGACCGGGCGCGGATCGTCGGCCGTCGGCGCGGTCATCGTTCGCCCGACGCGGCTACCGTTGCCGTCCGCATCAGTGAACCGGTACCAGTAGACGTGCGCAGGCTCGAGGCCGGCGACGAGGACGCGGGTCGTCCAGTCCGACGCCGCGGACACGTGTGCAGAGGCATGCGCGACCACATGGCGGAAGGCCTCGTCTTCGGCCACCTCGACGGTCAGCGCGTGCCGGTCGCCTTGATCGTATGGGCGGCGGGTCCACAGGATCACGCTGTGCGGGTCGGGGTCACCCGACGCGACGCCTTCGGGATAGAGCTCGCGCCGCTCGCGCCACTTCGTTTTCGATTTGCAGGCCGCTGCGCCCCACGCGAGCGACGCCCCGATCGTCGCGGCCAGCTGGATGAAATCGCGGCGGTCGAGCGTCATGTGGCATCCCTCTGCAAGCGCCGGGGCAAGGCCTCGAGATCGGGAGACCACGTTCGTTTCTCGACGAGCGCGGAGTTACTCCGTGACTTGCACTGCGCAGCACCGGGGGTGTCGCAGTCGCATCGCTGTCGCTGTCGCTGTCGCACGTCGCACGTCTCGCCTCCTCAAAAAGCGTGAGTCCGTGCTGGTGGCAACCAGGACTTCGGCGTCAGCCGCAGTCAGGATCGGCAGCGTCCTTGCTTACATCGGGCGTAGGCTTGGCCGTGGCCCAGGGAGATTCATGTACGCAGGTCACTTCGACTTCTCCGTCCCGATGATCGGCCGAGTCCCGGCCCTCTACTCGCGCGCGCAGTGCGACGCGATCCTCGATGGCGTACGCGATGCGGAGTGGCTCGCCGGTACGGTCAATCGCTCGTCCGGCCGCGAGGTCGATGCACGATTGCGCGACAACCTCATCGCCATCGTCCGCGATCCGGAGGTCGGCGCGACGCTGTGGGCTCGGATCGCACCCCACGTGCCTGCGACGATGTCGACGGCCTGGGACGGCCCGCGCCGCTCGGCGACCGCTCACGGTCTCTTCGAGCCGCTCCGCGTCTACCGCTACGACGTCGGTCATCACTTTGGGCTGCACAACGACCAGTCGTACACGCGCGGTGACGCGCGCAGCTTGTTGACGCTGCTGGTCTACCTCGACGACGACTTCGATGGCGGCGAGACCGAGTTCCCGGACGAGCACCAGACAATCGCGCCGTCTACCGGCGACGCGCTGTGGTTCCAGCACGCGTTACTCCACGCTGGCAAGCAGGTGACCCGCGGCACCAAGTACGTACTACGTACGGACGTGCTCTATCGCTAGCTCGACCGGTCTAGCGCCCGTCCCAGCTCGGGGCTTCGGTCCCGCAGACGTGCGGCGACACGGTCGAGTCGCAATAACCCGTCATGCACTCGTCATCCAGCGTGCACTCCGTGCCACTCGCCTGGAGCGCGATGCAGGTCTCCATCGTGTCCCCGGTGGCAAAGCCGCAGTAGTAGCCATCGATGCAGCTGCCGTTGCAGGCTTCGCCGGCACTAGGCATCGGCTCGCACATGCCGTCCGCGCTCGAGCTGACTCCCACGCAGTTGTCGCTCGTGCACTCGTCGTCCTGCGAGCACGCGCCGCCGTCGGCCACCATCGGGATCAGAAACGGCTGACACGTGCCGGCGAGCGACGTGTTGGCATTGCCACTCGACAGATCGGCGTACTCCGAGCACGACAGACCCGCGCTGGCCGAGACGCAGCCACCGGCCGCGCTCGCGTCGTACCCCATGCGACCCGCTGCGATCGACGCTTGCCACTGGGGCAGCGCGAGACCGTTGAAGAAGCCAGCGGAGAACGCCACGCACTGCTCCTCGGTCGTGATCGGCTGGCCCATGTACGTGATGTTCATGAACTGGTCCATGATCTCGGCATCGGTGCAGCACTCGAACATCTTCTGGCAGGTGACCTCGCTGAGCTGCGTCCCCAGGTCTTCGATCGCGATCGGTGAGCCGCCGCCGGCCGAGTCATCTCCCGTACAGCCAACGAGCAGCGCACAAACGACAAGTCGTTTCATGAATCCCCCTGCCCCGATCGTACGTGAACGCTGCGGGCGCAGGGCCGCCCCTCACGTCTTCCTGACGCGGCAAAGGGCGGACAACGATGCGCGGCTGCGCGGAGGACTCGCCATCACCGGCGGGTCAGGCGGACGAGCACGTACACCGCGATGACGGCAAGAACGAGCACGCATCCCGCGACGAGAACGTCCGGCGGCAGCTGCACGACCAGGAACAAGGCGGAGCCTGCGCCCGCAATGGGCAACAGCGGCACGCGACGAATCGAGAGCGGGACGCGAAACGGACGCGGATGACCGGGATCGCGCATGCGCAAGATCACGAGTGCCGTGTTGACCGCGGTGAACGCCAGCAGCGACGCGAACGAGGAGACACTCGCGACGACGGCGACGGTTCCGAGCGGAAGGAGCAGCAGCGCCGCCAGCGCGACGAGGACGGTCGCCGCCGTCGGAATGCTTCGCCGGCGCGACACGCGGGCGAGGATGGCGGGCAGCTCGCCGGCGCGAGCCATCGCGTAGACGATCCGGCTTCCGGAGACGATTGCAGCCATTGCCGTGTTGGCGGTCGCGAACAGCGCGATGCCACCGAGGGCACCTGCCAGCGCCGGTGATCGGTGGCGCACCGCGTCCGCGAGGGGAGCCTGGGTCCGTGCAAGCTCGTCGACGGGCAGCAGAGCGACCGCGCTGACCGCGACGAGCACGTACAGCAGCGTCGAGATCGCCAGGCTCACCAGGATCGCGCGAGGCAGGTTGCGCTCGGGTTGCCGGGTCTCCTCGGCGAGATTCGCGATGTTCTCGAACCCGAGATACGAGAAGAAGACCAGGGCGGCGCCGGCGAAGACGTTGGCGTCAGGGACGGCCACAAACGCAGCGCCGAATCCGGGGTGGGTCGCGCCGACGACGATCACGATGATGAGACCCGCCGTCTCGATGCAGGTGAAGACCGCGACCATCCACGTCGCCTCCTTCACACCGAGTAACGCGACGAGGGTCAGGACGACGATCAGGAGCGGTGCGGCCAGCTGCGAGGGCGTGTTCACGATGGCAGCGAGGTAGCCGCCAAACGCGAGCGACACCGTCGCTGAGGTGGCCGCCGCCGCCACCGCCATCATGGCTCCCACCGTGAACGGGAGCGCTCGCCGCCGCGGCAACGCATGACGCACGTACAAGAACTCGGCACCGGCGCGCGGAAACATCGTCGCCAGCTCTGCGTACGAGAGCGCGGTGATCAGCGCGACCACGGCGCTCGACGCGAAGGCGAGCCACATCCCCTCGCCTGCGACGGCCGCTGCTGCGCCGATGACCGAATAGATGCCCGCACCGAGAATGGCGCCGAGGCCGTACGCCGCGACCGCCGGCCAGCCGAGAGCTCGTCGCAGCGTGGAGCCCGGTTGCTCGTCGGAGGCCATGACGGTCATGGTGCAACCGTTGCTCCAGGCCGGGACAAGGTCTGACGCGTGACTGGTGGCCTTGTCGCGCCTTCGCGCACCCTTCGCGCCCACGCGGCGACGATTCCGCGATTCCTGCGCGATTGTCCGGAGCGCACCGACCGTCGATGCTTGGCGTCGTCGTTGCAGCACGTGCCCGACATGAAGCTGCGCAAGGTCCTGTGCCCGACCGATTTTTCTGCTGGGTCGCAGCAGGCCTTGCGCGTCGCCGCGCGCCTGGCGAACGCGTCCCACGCCGAGCTGGTCCTTGCCCATAGCTGGCATGTACCGGAGAGCGCGTTCACGAGATTCACGTTCCCTGGCGACCTCATCCAGACGCTGCGCGAGGACGCCGAGCACGGGCTCGCTGCAGCGATGCGCGATGCCAGGTCCTACGGCGTGGAGCGCGTGACGTCGACGCTCGTCAGTGGCGTGGCATGGCACGACATGGTCGAGATTGCGAATCGAGATGAGGCGGTCGACCTGATCGTGATCGGTACGCATGGCCGCACGGGGCTTCGACGAGTTCTCATGGGCTCGGTCGCGGAGAAGGTCATTCGCCATGCGCCGTGCTCGGTGCTCGCGGTTCGCCCGGACAGTGAGCCCAGGCCGTTCCTCCATGCGCTCTGTCCGACGGACTTCTCGGTCAGCGCGAGTCATGCCGTCGATCTCGCGTCAGAGATCGTCCCGCCGGATGGCGCGATCACGCTGGTGCACGTGATCGAGATTCCGGTCCCGTTCTCGGGCGAGATGCCCGTCGCGGGTCTCGAACGCGAGCTCGATCGTCAGGCGACCGAGGCACTCCAGGGGTCCGCGGCTCGCCTGGAGAGCAGGACCAAGGCGAAGGTCACGAGGCAGTGTCGGCTCGGCTATCCCGGCGCACAGACACTCGCGGTGCTCGACGGCGATCCGACGATCGATATCGTCATCATGGGAAGCCAGGGCCGCACCGGCATCGGCCGCGCACTGCTCGGCTCCGTCGCCGAGAAGGTGACGCGCCACGCACGATGCCCGGTTCTCGTCGCGCGCCGCCGAACGTCCTCGCCATGACAGGCGCTGGCTAGCAGCCGGGGTGTTTCGTGCGGCCGCCCAGCCGCGCCGCGAGCATTCCGACCACCATCGCGATGACGAACAGGATCGACGTCGCGTGCCCGGACGATAGCGAGACGATCGCCGGTCCTGGACACAACCCGACGAGCCCCCACCCCACTCCGAACAGAGCTGCGCCGACCACGAGATTGCGGTCGATGTCCGCGCGCGTCGGAAGATGAAAGGTCAGGTCGAGCCACGGCTCGGTGCGGCGCCTGATCAGGCGGAACGCGACCGCGTAGACGGCAACGGCCGCCCCCATCACGAAGGCCAGCGTCGGGTCCCACGTTCCGAGCACGTCGAGAAAGCCGATCACGCGCGTCGGTTGGGTCATTCCCGAGATCACGAGCCCGGCACCGAACAGCGCACCGGCGCCTGCCCCCAGGGCGAGCGACACGACTCGACAGCGTCGACATGCAGGCACGCTCATCCGACAACTCCCGAGATCGTCGCGGTGATCGCTGCGGTCGTCATGAATGTCGTCACCGCGACGAGCGAGCGCCCCGAGAGTCGAGAGACGCCGCAGACGCCGTGGCCACTCGTACAGCCGCGCGCCAGGTGCGTGCCGTAGCCGACGAGGAGTCCGGCGATCACCACGGTGATTGCTGACTTCGTCGGTGCTCCGAGCGTCGCCGGCGCGACCGCCGCCGCGATGGCACCCGCCGCGAGCAGACCGCCGACGAACGCCAGGCGCCATCGTCCGTCGTCATTCGTCTCGCGCTGGACCAGACGACCCACGATGCCGCTGATCCCCGCGATCCGTCCGTGGGTCAGCAGCAGTAACGCGCTTGCCGCGCCGATCAACATTCCACCAGAGGTGGCCAACAGCCAATGCATGCGGCGCCTATAGGCACGCACCGTGCCCGCGTAAGTGATTGGACTCGCGCGACACGCTGAAACATCGACGCCGGCGACGTTGCACGGCCCTTTCATTCCGTTTCACCGACGAGCAGAGCTCGCCGTGAAGCAGGCAATGTCTCACGTGCGATCTCGCTGTTTCGTGGCGTTTCAACGAACGCTGCAACTCGTGTAGACGCGTGGTGATCGCGACGGCCCATCCCTTGCTGAAGGTGAAGGCGTGCTCGTGCTCGGATACATGCTCTCCGTCGCGATCGGCCTGTCGCTCGGGCTCCTCGGCGGCGGTGGCTCGATCCTGACGGTTCCGCTGCTCCACTATGTGTTCGGCGTGGCGGCGCACGATGCGATTGCCATGTCTCTGGTCGTCGTCGGCGCCACGGCAGTCGCCGCACTCGTGCCGCGGGCGATGGCGGGCAGGGTCAACTGGCGAGTCGGCATGTTGTTCGGCGGGGCCTCGATCGCTTCGGCGTATCTCGGAGGTCGGGTCGGTGCGCTGCTGCCGGCTCGCGCGCTGATGATCGCGTTCTCGGCCGTGATGATCGCTGCGGGTGGCGCGATGCTCGCACGCGCGCGGGGCGCAGGTTTCGCGCCTCGTGCACATCATGGGTCTGCACACCGGCTCGTCGCGAGCGGGATCGCGACCGGGCTCGTGACCGGCGTGCTGGGCGCAGGGGGCGGGTTCATCATCGTTCCAGCGTTGACGCTGTTTGCCGGACTTGCGGTCCGAGAAGCCGTGGCTACGTCGCTCTTCGTGATCGCCGTCAACTCGGTCGCTGCCCTCGCGGGCACGATGCACCACGCGAGCTTCGACAGCGGGCTTCTCGTCGCAGTGACCGGACTCGCGATCGCCGGCAGCTTCGCAGGCGTCCGGATCGCGAAGCGCATCTCGGGTTCTCAGCTCCAGCGCACGTTCGCCTGGTTCGTCATCATCGTCGGCATCCTCGTCGTCACCGGCGAGCTTTTGTAAGGAGAGGGTTTCATGGAGATCAAACCGTTTTTCGATCCAGCTACGTCCACGCTGACCTACGTCGTGTTCGATCGCGCGAGCCGCGACGCCGTCGTCATCGATCCGGTACTGGACTACGACGCCTTGACGTCGACGACATCGACGGTGTCACTCGAGGGCATCGCGCAGTTTGCCCGTGAGCTCGAGTTGCGAGTGCACTACGCGCTCGAGACGCACGCGCACGCAGATCGCCTCTCCGGTTCACAGTGGGTCCGCGATCATCTGGACGCGAAGATCGCGATCGGTGCGCGAATCGTCGAGGTCCAGAAGACATTCCGCGATGCGCTCGACCTGCAGTATCTCGATACCAGCGGGATGCAGTTCGATCGACTGCTCGAGGCGGGCGAGGGCCTCACGTGCGGCACGTTGCGTATCGAGACGATCGCGACCCCCGGGCACACACCCGCCTGCTTGAGTTACCGCATCGAGGATGCGGTGTTCACGGGCGATGCGTTGTTCATCGAGGACTACGGCACGGGCCGCGCTGACTTTCCAGGTGGCGATGCCGAGACGCTCTATCGCTCGGTGAAACGCCTCTACGCGCTGCCGGACGCGACCCGGGTCTTCCCCGGGCACGACTATCAGCCAGACGGGCGCGAGCTGCGCTGGGAGACGACGATCGGCCGCTCGAAACAGTCGAACATTCATCTCCGCGCGGACACGACGCTCGAGGAGTTCGTCGAGATGCGGCGCGACCGCGATCGGAAGCTCAGCCCGCCACGCCTCCTCTACCCGAGCATCCAGGTGAACGTCGACGGCGGACGGCTGCCGCCTGCCCACAGCAATGGCAGGCGCTACCTGACGATCCCGGTGTCCGTGCGCGAGCCGTATGTCGATGTCGCGCCGGAGTATGTCGCATCACGGCGCGGCGACCTGCGCGTCGTCGACGTTCGCGAGGATCACGAGTTCCACGGTGTCCTCGGCCATGTCCCCGGCGCCGAGCTCGTGCCGCTCGCCACCATCGCGACTCGCAGTGACACCTGGGCGCGCGACGCGGAGGTCGTCCTCGTTTGCCACGCGGGAGGTCGCTCCGTACGTGCGGTGGGCGAGCTCGTGCAGCGCGGGTTCACGCGGCTGTACAACCTGAAAGGCGGCATGCTCGCGTGGAACGACGCGCACCTTCCGGTCGAGCATTGAGGCACGAGGCCGCGCGCTTGCTGCGTCGCCAGGTCATTCGTGGTGGTTTTTTGCCGCCTCCGATCTCTCTAGCTCGTGAGCGGCGCGCCGGTGGAGCTCCTCGACGAGGTCTGGATCGCGAACGGTGATCGAGACCGTGATGACCTCGCCATCGCCGTGCGCATCGACCTGAATGTTCGGCACGTCTAGCGGGCAATTCTCCATGTTCGCCGGTGCGAGCATCATCCAGGCACGGTGGCAACGCATGTCCGCCATGAGTTGATCCGGCGCTCCAGCGACGGGCGAGAGATACAGGATCACACCGGAGGTCGTGTTCCATCCGCCGATGCCATGGCGATGGAGCGGCGACACCGAGACCTGCGCCAGAGGCCGGTCTCCGCACGCCTCTTCGTATTCGGCCTCGAGCTCTGCAGCGCGGCTGCGATGGATCGCGGCCAGTCGCTCCTGCTCGGCGATGGTGTCCCACGACCTCGTCCACGGCATCACGTAGGCAGCTCGATCGCCGTATGCATCGGGCCACTGCTTCGCCGAACGCGCAGCCTCGTCATGCTGGCCGGCTACTTCCAGGTGCTCGTTCGCATGGAGGCCTCGCGGTCCGCCCTTCGGGGCGTTACTGGTCGTCGACGCGCAGGAGACGAGAAGGAGCGGAAGCAAGAGCCTCATGACGACCGCTTCAGCACGAGTCGTGCCTGCGGATCAGGCGGGTTTTCGCGCAAATGGCGCGCACCACGACCGCGAGCTCTCGCCGCTGTGGTCCGGGACGTCGACCTGTCCGTCACCTACTGATTCGCAACAGGTCTGGTCTCGACCGGATGGGGGCTGCTACAACGCCTGACTCGGCACCATGACCGCAAGCACCTACTGGCGCGCCTCCGTTCGCAAGGTCGACAACCCGATGCACGTGCTGTCGTACATGCAAGGCGAGGATCTGGCGCGCGAGACCGATGCGCCAGATCACGTCGAGATCCGCGTCGTGGTCGGCGGCTATTACCTCATGCGCATGGACAAGCAGGACACGTGCATCTTCGACACGTGGCACATGACGCTCGCGGAGGCGAGGTCACAGGCCGAGTTCGAGTACGGGATCACCGACGACGACTGGACCGAGCTCGCGGGCTGAGACAGCGGGTCACGGTCGCGTCGCGCGCGTGCTGCGCGGATTTCGCGCGACTGCCGCGGCTGGAATGCCGCCACTGACCTGGGCATCGGGAATCGCGCCGCGCAGCCACAGGGTTCGCTCGACCATCACGCGAAACAGCGCCAGCATCGTGGCCTCGATCGCCGGGCCGGCATCACCCTCGAGGATGCACAGGGCGCGCGCGATCGCCTCGAACGTGGCGAGGCCTCCCGCGTGGGG
The DNA here is from genome assembly GCA_036794935.1 of Kofleriaceae bacterium. Lineage (GTDB taxonomy): Bacteria > Myxococcota_A > Polyangia > Haliangiales > Haliangiaceae > JABFXX01. Next base: position 10,461 of record DAIRFU010000157.1, read on the forward strand.
CTCGGAGCGCAGGCGATAGTCGGTGGGGCCGGCGTCGGGCAGGGTCACGCACGGAACCGCCGCGAGGCCGGGGACGCGCTTGCGCATCTTGCTCGCCTGCCGCCAGCTGCCGTCCGGAACGATCAGCACGATCGGGCGCTCGCTCGCCGCGAACTGCGTGATCGGCACCGCATCGTCGGCGGGGTAGAGCAGGAGCGGCTGCTCGCGATCGGTGATCGGTGCGAGGGCCAGCGCGCGCTCGCGATCGCCCACGATCGAGATCGCGCTGCGGTGCATGCAGCGGGCGGCGAGCTGGCCCGTGTTCGTGGGCTTGTGTTCCTCGCGACAGTGCACGATCAGCTGCAAGCGGGTGCGCGTCTCGACGCGCGGCACGAGCGCGCAGATGCACAGGGTCTCGTGCATGCGACACGTGGCGCATCGATCGAGGTTGTTGCGGCGGCTCATGGTTGCGGGCGGACGGCGCGGATGTGGCACACCATGCGCGTCAAACGACGACCACGCTACACCGAGAAGTGGCCCTGCGTGGTGATTGTTCAGGCGAGTCTGCTACGGTGCCGGGTTCGTGCGTTCGCTACCCCGACTCAGCCCATGGCCGACAAGCTCGACGTCCTGATCGCCGACGGCGTGATCGATGAGGTGCTCGGCCGGCTCAAGAGCGGCAAGGAGGCGAACATCTCGCTGGTCCGGCGTGGCGACGACGTGATCGCGGCGAAGGTCTACAAGGATCGCTCGACGCGAAGCTTCAAGAACAACGCGGACTACAAGGAAGGCCGCAAGGTGCGCAACAGCCGCACCCAGCGCGCGATCGATAGCGGCGGCCGCTTCGGGCGCGACGCTGCCGAGCAGGCGTGGAAGTCGGCCGAGGCAGATGCGCTGTACAAGCTGGTGGGCAGTGGGGTCCGCGTGCCGGAGCCCGTGATGTTCTACGAGGGTGTGCTGCTGATGGATCTCGTGTGCGACGCCGAGGGTCGGCCCGCGCCACGACTGATCGACGTCGCGATCGAGCGCGACGCCGCGATGGGCATCCTCGCCGACCTGGTCGCGCAGATCATCTCGATGCTGTGCTGCGACCTGATCCACGGCGATCTGTCGCCGTACAACATCCTCGCCGCCGCCGACGGCCCGACGATCATCGACTTTCCGCAGGTCATCTCGGCGGTCCACAGCTCGCGCGCGGAATTCTTCTTCCTGCGCGACTTCGACAACATCGTGCGATTTTTCGCCGGCTTCGATCCGAGTCTCGCCGTGCATACGGCCGATGGCCGCGCGATCTGGCGGGCGTACGTGTCGCGCGAGCTGACGCCGCACTTCGTGCCGCCACCTCCGCCGCCCCCGCGCGCCACACGCGGACCCGATCGACGCTCGCGACCGGATAACCGTGGGCCGCAGCGACCGGATAACCGGGGCCCGCAGCGACCGGATAACCGGGGCCCGCAGC
>DAIRFU010000768.1:0-3283 GCA_036794935.1 Kofleriaceae bacterium
GGCGTAGCCGAACATCAGGCCCTGATCGCCGGCGCCCTGCTTGGCCGGATCGCCGCGGTCGACGCCCTGCGCGATGTCGGGCGACTGCTGCGCGACCGCGACCATCACGCCGCACGAGTCGGCATCGAATCCCATGTCCGAGCTCGTGAAGCCGATGTCGCGGATCGCGGTGCGCGCGATCTTGTTGTAGTCGAGCTGCGCCTTGGTCGTGATCTCGCCGAGCAGCAGCACGAATCCGGTCTTGGTCGCGGTCTCGCACGCGACGCGGCTGTTCGGGTCGGCGGCGAGGCAAGCATCGAGCACGGAGTCGGAGACCGCGTCGCACAGCTTGTCGGGGTGACCTTCGGTGACGGATTCAGACGAGAACAGATAGCTGGCCATGGGTGGCGGGACTATTCAGCGGCGCCCGTCTGCTGTCAACGCCAGGATAACAATCGCAACGCTTTCGTGCGGGCCGCCCGGCCTGCGGCTGAAGTGGAGGTACCATGGCGGCAGATGCGAGCACTCCTACTCGCGGGGATCGTGACGCTGAGCGCCTGCGGCGGCCACCCGCCGATCCCCAAGCGCGGCGTCGTCGAGGGAGATCTCGGAGCGTGGAAGTTCCGGAGGTTCCAGCCGGTTCTCGATGTCGAGGTCTGGGTCGAGGGCAACCCCGCCCAGGCGTACACGGCGAGCTACGTCGCGGACGCGGCCGAGAAGCGCGGCCAGGTCGAGGACAAGGACGTCGTGAACGTGTTTGTCACCCGCTACGAGAAACCCGACGGCGTCCTGCGCGAGACCGTCAAGCTCGCGCGCCGACTCGCGGCCGAGGACGGCTACCAGGTCGACGAGGGCAAGATCGGCGGCGTGCGCGCGCTCGCGATCAACGGCCACGGCGAGTCGTGGGTGATCTGGGCGAGCAACCAGCACGTCGTCAAGGTCGGCGGCCGCGGCCGCGACGACGTCCCGTCGTCGGTCGTCGAGAGCTACGGCGAGCGCTATCCGTCCCAGATTCCGGGCGGCGCGCTCGAGGGTGCGTTGCCGCCGGGGCCCGACAACCCGGCCAAACCCGAGGAAGAACCGGCCTACGATCCGAATCATCCTCGGCCCGATCTCGACCGCTACGATCCGAAGAAGACGAAGCTGCCCGCCAAGCACAAATGATCGTGCGATGCTCCGCGCATGCTCAGGCAGATTCGCGCGGGCTCGCCGGAGGCCACCGCGCTCCTCGACCGCTCGACGCGATTCGAGGACGGCGTCGATGACGCGGTCGCCGCGATCCTGCGCGACGTCCGCACGCGGGGCGACGAGGCCGTCGCTCGGTACACGCGCCAGTTCGATCAGCGCGAGCCCCCGTACGAGGTCGACCGTGCCCGCTGGGACGAGCTCGCTGCGCAGGTGGAGCCGCGCGTGCGCCACGCGCTCGAGCTCGCCGCCTCGCGCATCCGCGCGTTCCACGAGCGCCAGGTCGAGGCCGACGTCGACGTCACGCTCGACGGTGTCCGCCTCGAGCTGCGCGTCACCGCGCTGGCCCGCGTCGGCCTGTACGTGCCGGGCGGCACGGCCCGCTACCCGTCCAGCGTGCTGATGACCGCGATCCCGGCGAAGGTCGCCGGCGTCGCCGAGGTGATCATGGTGACGCCGGGCGCGTCGCCCGAGGCGATGCTCGCGGCACGGCTCGCAGCTGTCGACCGCGTGTTCGAGCTCGGCGGTGCGCAGGCCATCGGCGCGCTCGCGTACGGCACCCAGACCGTGCCGCGCGTCGACAAGATCGTCGGCCCGGGCAACGCGTGGGTCGCGTCGGCCAAGCGCCAGGTCTACGGCGAGGTCGATATCGATTCGATCGCCGGTCCATCGGAGGTGCTGATCGTCGCCGATCGCGAGGCGCCGGCCGCCTGGATCGCCGCCGACCTGCTCGCGCAGGCCGAGCACGATCGCGAGGCGCGCGCGATCCTGGTCACCACCTCGGCCGAGCTCGCTGCCGAGGTCGCGACCGAGGTCGCCGCCCAGCTCGCGACGCTGCCGCGCCGGGCGATCGCCGAGCACGCGATCGATCACCACGGCGCCGCCGTGATCGTCGGCTCGATCGACGAGGCCGTCGCGTTCGCGAACCAGTACGCCCCCGAGCACCTCGAGCTCGATGTCGCCGACGCCCGCCGCGTCGCCGCGCGTTGCACCACCGCGGGCGCGATCTTCATCGGTCGCTGGTCGTCGGAGGCGGCGGGCGATTACCTCGCCGGTGGCAACCACGTGCTGCCGACCGGTGGTGCCGCGCGCTACGCATCGCCGCTCGGCGTCCACGCGTTCCACAAGCGCACGTCGCTGATCGAGTACTCGCGCGAGGCCGCGCTCGCACATGCCGACGACATCGCGGTGCTCGCGGCGTGCGAGGGCCTCGACGCGCACGGTCGCTCGGCGCTGCGCAGGAAAGCCAAGCCGTGAGCGACTCCGAGCTCGGCCCGCTCGCCCACCACGTGCCCGAGGCGCTGCGCGCGACCGCCGCGTACCACGTGCCACAGCCGCCGCAGGTCCGCGCGAAGCTCGACGCCAACGAGCTGCCGTACGCGTTACCGGCCGAGCTGCGTGCCCGGCTCGGTGCCGCGCTCGCCGAGGTCGCGCTCGAGCGCTACCCCGATCCGAACGCACGCGAGCTGCGCGCGCTCGTCGCGAGCCAGCTCGGCGTCGCCGGCGATCAGCTCGTGTTCGGCAACGGCTCCGACGAGACGATCGGCATGCTGGTCGCCGCGTTCGCCGCGCCCCGCACCGGGCACGAGCACGGCATCGGCCGCGCGCGCCCCGCCGCGATCCTCTATCCCTCGCCGACCTTCGTCTATTACAAGCTCGCCGCGGTCACGCGCGGCGTCGAGGCCATCGAGGTCCCGCTCGACGCCCGCTTCGAGCTCGACGAGGCCGCGCTCGAGGCCGCGATCGAGACCCACCGACCGAGCGTGGTGTTCCTCGCGCTGCCGAACAACCCGACCGGCACGCTCTGGCGGATGGGCTTCGCGGCCGAGCTGGCGGCGCGCCACCGCGACGTCGCGATCGTCTCCGACGAGGCCTACGTCGCGTACAGCGGGCGCTCGAACCTGCCCGACCTCGCCGCGCACCCAAACCTGATCGTGATGCGCACGCTCTCGAAGGTCGGCATGGCGGGATTGCGCGTCGGCTTCACGGTGTCGTCGCCCGCGATCGCGCGGCTGCTCGAGAAGGTTCGCCCGCCGTACAACGTCAGCTCGCTCGATCAGCGCGCCGCGTGGTTCTTGCTCGACGAGGCGAGCGACTGGTGCGCCGCCCGCGCCGCCGA
>DAIRFU010000769.1:0-3282 GCA_036794935.1 Kofleriaceae bacterium
CGGCTCGCCGCGCGGGTTCACACGGAGCTCACCGCGTGGTGGCGCGTTGTGTCCACCCGCCGTCGGCCCCTCGATCACGAAGCCATCGACACGCCCGTTCGCCTTGCGGCTCAGCATGGTCGCGAGCGAGTTACTCGCGACGATCGCGACGAACGCCGGCCGGTGGAGCGGATGCGGCAGCGCCTCCCAGTGCAGCGCCGGATCGAACGTCAGGAGCTCGGTGCGCCCCGCGGACAAGTTCTCGACCTCGAACCTGAGCGAGCACGCACGATGTTCGGCGAGCGCGTCGAGCGCGCCCGGGATCTCCCGCGGGATACCGGCCCCCATGAGGATCACGTCGACGCCCGCGAGCATCGCGCCATACAGCGCAGGCAGTGTCGGTACCTGAATCTTGGCAAGCAGGTTCATTCCGACGAGGCCATCGTGGCCTTCCTTCGCGAGATCGACCTCGACAAACGCAGCGAGCATCATCAGCCGCTGTCGGTCGACGGACATCACCTGTCGAGCGAGCGGCAGCAACCGGTAGGGCGTGCCTGGAGGACGCCCCTCGGGAAGAAAGTAGCGGCGCAGTGTCGCGGCACCGACGGCGGGCAACGGGAACCGCGCGATCGACCGACGGAGATGTCCGTCGGGATCACCGTCCTGGAGGCGGCGCACGAGGATCGTGTCGGCGGCTGCGCCCGACACGACGCCGAGGTGACCACGCTCCGCCACCGCACGCGCGAGCCGCCAGCTCGAGACGCCGATCCCCATGCCTCCCTGGATGATCTCGGGACAGCGGTTCCACGCGGGCGTGCCGACTTCGGAGAGCGTCATGGCGCGACCCTAGTTCCGCGAGGTCCATTGCATGGTCACGAGCGCAACATCTCCTACGATGCCTCCTTCATGAATCGGTCACTCGACGTCACGCGTGTTGTCGCGCCGACCACGGACCACGCGGCGTGAGCGCGAGTGCTGCACCGAGATGCGGATCTTGCGCGAATCGTCGACGGTAGGGCACGGCCACGCGCTGCCTGTCTGGCGGAGCCACTTCACAGCAGACGGCGTGGCGCGAGCGCATCCTTGAGCGGATGCTCGCGTTCGAGCACCGCGTGCGCGAGCAGCTCACCCGCCGCGGCGCCTCCGGTCATCCCGCGTCCTCCGAGGCCGGCGATCCACCACAGCCCGCGAATGCGCGGATCGCTGCCGATCGCCGGTTCGCGATCGCGGGTCATCGTACGCAGGCACGCCCACGCCCTCACGACGCCCGCGTCGGCCATCGTGGGTGCCAGCGCGATGAGCCGTGCAGCGAGCTCTTCGACCTGCTGCGCGTCGACGGCTGGAACTTCCGCCGACCAGGGTGTCTCGTCACATGGGCTCGCCAGAACGCGCCCCGATTCGGGACGCACGTAGCACGGCGCGTCGTCGACCCGCCAGACCACCGGGCTCGTCGCGTCCGGCACGTGCGCGCCACCGAGCACGACCAGGTGACGGCGCAATGGAGTCAATTCGAGCGGTGCCCCGGCTTGCCGGCCGAGTGCGCCCGCCCACGCGCCGGCGGCGAGCACCACGCACGAGCTCTCGAGCTCACTGCCATCCTCGAGCAGGACGCCGCGGACCTCACCGCCGCGAACCAGCAGCGAGGCGACGCGAGCGGAGGTACGGATCTGCACGCCCGCCGAGCGGCCCCAGTGCTCGAGCGCGCGGATGATGGCGTTGGTGTCCATGATGCCGCCACCCGGGAGGAACAACGCATCGTGCACGTCGCCCCTGTGGAGCAGTGGCAGGCGCTGCTCCACCTACGTGGCAGTCCAGCGTTCGTGCTGAACATCGTGCGCGTGCGCCACATGCTGCAACGCGGTGAGCGTCCCCGCATCGCGGGCGACGAGGGCGACCCCGCGAGCGGACAACCACCGAGTGCCCAGGCCGGCATCGAGCATCACGCGCGAGCGCGCGGCCAGCCAGATCGCGGGACCGCTGTGTTCGAGCGGCAGGAAGATGGCCGCGTTACGCGCGGTGGCATGCATCCCGAGCAGAGGCTCGGCTTCGAGCACGATCGATGGCAGTCCGTGCGCGGCCAGCTGCCATGCAGCGGCGAGCCCGGCGATCCCACCGCCGATCACGACGACAGGATGCGTATCGTTCGACACCACGGCGTGTCACCATACCTCCAGCTGCCACGGCTCGTGATCGCAGCCGACTTCACATACTGTGACGAAGCACGGCTGTTCGTCGCTGACGATCCCGCGTGGTCTTCGACGTGCTCGTCCGCGTTGCCGTTCAGTTTGATCTGGCCATTGAGGGCCTGAAGAATCTCGGTTGCGGGGGCCGGGACAGCGCTGAAACCACGCGCTTGCGGATCGCGATCAGCGAGTAGGCTGTACAGCCACGAGTCGCCGTCGATCCCGACGCGCAGGAAACAAAAACGGCCCGCCTTTCAGCGGACCGTTTCGTTTTCCTGGTGGAGCCGTGGGGGATCGAACCCCGGCCACCCCGTGTTCGTTCTCGGCTTGGCGACGCTGATCGAGCTCAAGCGTGGTTCGACGCGTCTGAAGAACCAACTCGTACTGCCCGTGCTCGAGGAGACCCTCAAACAGAGCGGCGGCTGAGTCGTCGATGGACACGCGCGCGAATTCCGCGAGGTTTCACGAGCCGCACGGCTCACAAGTGCGCATGAGACCATGATGGGTCAGCTCGACACGCTTGCCGCGATCGAACGGCACATCGCCAAGGTACTCGAGAGTCATCGATCCTCCGTCGTCGAAGCGGACGAGGACTCGGTAGCGGACAAGCCTGCTCGAGTCTCCGTCAGGCGCGGTGCTCGGCCAACCTCCGTCATTGGCGCCGACCACGGCCCCGGTTCCGTGATCGAACAGCAGATTGCCAAGCAGCAAACCACCGACGAGGAGACCCACGAGCGCATCATCGGCCGGATTTGTGGAGACGTGATCGTCGACCTCGTCGATGGATTCGATGTTTCCTGGACGCGCGTGGCGATTGGTCGCTGCCGTCGAGGCCGTATGCGGAGACGGTGGAGTGATGCAGCCCGCGAATACCACTGCGATGCACATTGCGCGGAACGAGCTCACGTCAAACGTATGAGCAACACGTGTGCCTTGGCGGTTCCTCGGCGTTCGTACCGTGCGTGCGGCGGTACGTACGAAACCGCATGCGGTCGTCCGTCGACAACCCGAGAGTCTCACCAGGTTACGTTGTGGATTTGTCGCCACACGCCGAAACAAAAAGGTCCCGCATTGCTGCGAGACCTTTTCGTTTTCCTGGTGGAGCCGTGGGGGATCGAAC
>DAIRFU010000770.1:0-3272 GCA_036794935.1 Kofleriaceae bacterium
CGAACATCGGCGCAGCCCAACTCGCAACCCAGCGATCCGCCACTCGTCATCCTCCTTGCGGAGCACGATGCGGTAGCGGATGCCGTTCTCGTCCCAGCGCAGCTCGGCGCGGTCCGGACCGAAGGTATCGAGCCGATCGTTGATCCGCTTGCCGAGGCCGGAGATGAAGCCCTCGATCTGGCGGGTGAGGCCGTCGCGGCGGCGCTGGGTGAGCACGCCGAGCGCGGTGCTGACATCGCGCGCGGCGATCGCGTCGGCGAACAGGCGAATCGCGTCGCGCGGCTCCTTCGCGCGCGAGCGGCTGACCAGCTCGGACTCGAGGCGCCACGTCTTGCCCTCGCGCTCGAGCTGGACGAGCTTGCCATCGGAGAAGCTGATCAGCGCGCGCTCGCCGACGTCGGGGTTGCCCTTGAGGCTCTCCTCGAGCACCCGCGCCTGCCACGCGCGCTCGGGCTCGCTCTGCTTCCACTGCAGCGCGAACTCGTCGTAGCTGATGTGCTTGCGCACGTCGCCGGATAGGAGGGAGTACGCATCGTGCGGATCGTTGGCGCGCAGCGCCGCCACGTACGCGCGGACGCCATTCGCCGCCGGCGTGGATGGACCGCGTGCGGCGGTGCAGGCCGCGAGCGCGAGCGTCAGCGCGATCCGCTTCACGCACCCACATTAGCGCGCCGAAAACGCGAAGGCCGGAGTTTCAGGCACCGAAAAAACAAACCCACCGGAGCACCATGCTCCGGTGGGCCCCCGCGCTGCGTGGCCGTCCGTCAAGATCCGGCAGCGAGGAGTAGATGCCCCGGGATAGTGCGAGGCAGATGCCAGGTGGACGATGGGCCGCCGCGCGGCATTCAACGGCCGCAAGTAGGCCTACCGGCATGAATTCGCGGCCGGCATGTCAACGCCGGTTCACTCGTGTGGTGTTACCGGTCAGCCGCGCGGGCCGTCGGTCAGCTGGATCTCGGAGTGGCGCGCCTCGGGCAGCTTACCCGGGTAATCGAGCGTGTAGTGCAGGCCACGCGACTCCTTGCGGCGGCGGGCGCTCTCGATGATCAGGTGGGCGACCAGCGCGAGGTTGCGCAGCTCGACCAGGTCCGCGGTGACCTTGAAGTCGATGTAGTACTCGCGGATCTCGTCGCGCAAGATCTCGATGCGGCGGCGGGCGCGCTCGAGCCGCTTGTCGGAGCGCACGATGCCGACGTACGACCACATGAAGCGGCGGATCTCGTCCCAGTTGAGCGTCACCACGATCTGGTCGTTCGAATCGGTCGCGTTGCCGGACGACCACGGGGCGACGCGCGCGGGTCGGGTGCGCGGGGCGTCGCGGACGGCGGTGGCTGCACGCGAGCTGAACACCATGCCCTCGAGCAGCGAGTTCGAGGCGAGCCGGTTCGCGCCGTGCAGGCCGGTGAACGCCGACTCGCCGATCGCGTAGAGGCCGCGGATCGTGGTCGCGCCGGATTCGTCGGTCTTGATGCCGCCGCACATGTAGTGCGCCGCGGGGACGACCGGGATCGGCTGCTTCGTGATGTCGATGCCGAGCGACAGGCAGCGCTCGTAGATGTTCGGGAACCGGCCGCGCACGAACGCCGGATCGAGCTGGGTCATGTCGAGGTGGACCGAGTCGGCGCCTGACTTCTTGAGCTCGTTGTCGATCGCGCGCGCGACGATGTCGCGGGAGGCCAGCGACTTCATCGGGTGGTAGTTCTCCATGAACGTCTCGCCGGTCGCGAGCCGCAGCACGCCGCCCTCGCCGCGCAGCGCCTCCGAGATCAAGAAGCTGCCGGCGTGCGGGTGGTAGAGCACCGTCGGATGGAACTGGACGAACTCGAGATCGCCGCATGCCGCGCCGATCCGGTACGCCATCGCGATGCCATCGCCGGTCGCGACGTCGGGGTTCGACGTGTAGATGTAGACCTTGCCGGTGCCGCCGGTCGCGAGCACCGTCGCGCGCGCGCAGATCGTCTTGACCTCGCCGCTCGCGCCATCGAGCACGTACGCGCCGAAGCACGCCGGGTCGCCGCCGTACTTCGCCATCGACAGCAGGTCGATCGCGATGTGGCTGTCGAGCACCGTGATGTTCGGGTGGTTGGCGACCGCGGCGATCAGCGCGCGCTGGATCTCGCGGCCGGTGATGTCCTCCCAGTGCACGACCCGGTGGCGCGTGTGCGCGCCCTCGCGGCCGAGGTCGAGGGCGCCCGAGCCGTCGCGCGCGAGGCGGACGCCGATGTCGAGCAGGCGCTGGACCTGCGCCGGGCCCTCGTTGACGCACAGCTCGACGATGTCGCGGTCGCACAGTCCGTCACCGGCCACCAGGGTGTCGCTGATGTGCTGCTCGAAGCTGTCGTCGGGCGCGAGCACCGCGGCGACGCCGCCCTGCGCCCAGTTCGTGCTGCTATCGGTCGGCCGCTTCTTGGTGCAGACGACCACGCGACCATGCTCGGCGGCGAGCAGCGCGAAGTTCAGACCGGCGATCCCCGATCCGATGACGAGGTAGTCGGTCTCGAGTGGCTCGGCCATGTGCGGGGCGACCATACAGCTTTTGCGACCTCCGAGGGAGCAGGCTACGATCCGGTGCCGTGCGCTACCTCGTCGCCATGATGCTCCTCGCCGGGCTAACCGTTGCAGCCTACGCGGACGTCTACTCGTATACGGACGAGGACGGCGTGGTGCACTTCACGAATATCAAGCGGCGCGGCGGCAAGTGGAAGAAGGTCCTCGACAGCCAGCCGCCGAAGGGCAGCAAGGCGGCGGTCGAGCGCTGCGCGCGCTGCGACAAGGTCGGCGCGTCCGATCGCTCGCCGGAGCGCTTCCACCGCTACGACGCGTTCATCCAGGAGGCGTCCGAGCTGTACCGGATCCCGGTGCCGCTCATCCGCGCCATCATCAAGGTCGAGAGCGACTACGATCCCCTCGTCGTCTCGGCGCTCGACTGCAAGGGCCTCATGCAGATCCACCCGGCGGTCGAGCTCGATATGGGCGTGCAGGGCAGGGTGTTCGACCCGCGCACGAACATCATGGCGGGCACGCGCCTCTTGCGCTGGCTCGCGAACCGGCTCGACGGCGACCTGGTGCTCACCATCGCGGGCTATCACGCCGGCATCGGCTCGCTCCAGAAGTACGGCTACACCGTGCCACCGTACACGCGGACGCGGCAGTATCTCCAGATGGTGCTCGCCCGCTACAACCAGTACAAGACCGAGGCCGCGCAGCGACGAGCGAACTAAGAGCTGTCCCGCAATTCGACAGTGACATTGTGCAAGTAGGCGACGGCACAA
>DAIRFU010000771.1:0-3271 GCA_036794935.1 Kofleriaceae bacterium
CCGATCTCCGCCCGCGCCGCGGATCAGGCGTTCACCGAGGGCGAGTTCGAGGTCACCGCGCGCGGTGAGGAGGCCGTGGTCGGCAAGGAGGCGCGCGTCGTCGAGCGCGTGCACGTCGGCAAGACCGACGACACGCGAACCGAGACGATCAAGGAGACCGAGCGCCGGCGCGAGGTCGAGGTCGAGGCGCTCGACGAGGATCGGCAGGCCCGCGAAGACCGGCCACGCACGCCGCGGCACTGAGCGTCCCCCGCCGGGCGTACGTGTCGATCCCGGCCTTTTCCGGCTCGCCCCGCTGCGCGACAGTGCGGGCGCGATGAAGGATCTGCTCGCGCGCTTCGTCGCCGCGTTCAAGCGCGGACTCGAGGGCGAGCTCGCCGCGATGCACGCGTCCGCCGAGGCGTTCGAGATCCCGCTGTTGCGAGGCGAGGATCTCGGCTCGCTGCGCTACCGCTTCGAGCTCGCGGCCGCCGAGAAGCTCGCGCCCGGCTCCGTGTGCTCGCTGCGCGGGCCTCGCGGTGAACAGCGCGTCACGGTCGAGCGCTGCGAGGAGACCCGACTCACGCTCGCGGCGAGTCAGCCGCTCGATGTCACGGCCTCGCCGCTCGCGCTCGTGGTCGCGCCGTGGTTTCTCTACGATCGATTGATCCAGGCGCTCGACGAGCTCGACGTCGACCGGCACTCGATCGAGCTCGCGCTCCGCCTGTTCGGCAAGCTGCCGCACGCGCGAGCGGCGACGCCCCTGCGCTGCGACCATGGCGCGCTCGATCCGAGTCAGCGCGCCGCCGTGCAGCTGTGCAGTGATGGTGACCTCGCCTTCCTGTGGGGGCCACCCGGCACCGGCAAGACCGTCACGCTGACGCACGTGGTCGAGGAGCTGCTCGCGCAGGGTCAGCGGATCCTGCTCGCATCGACGACAAACGCCGCGATCGACCAGATCCTCGCCAGGCTGTCATCGCGGCCGTGGTTCGCCGCGGCCGTCGAGAAGGGGACGTTGATCCGTCTGGGCCGCAGCAGCGCGGAGACGTTTGGCGCCGAGCTCGGCGACATCGTCGCTCGCCTGCACGGCGCCCATCGGGGGTCGCTCGAGCGGCTGCGTGCTCGCATCGGCGACGTCACCCAGCAGATCCGCTTCGCGCAGGCGCTCTGCGGTGAGCTCGCGCCCGCCGTGGCCACCCAGCAGTCGCTGTTCGCCGAGCCCGCCCCGCGCCTGCGCGCCGCCGCGCTCTCCCGCGTGTTCTCGCCCGAGCTCGCCGAGGCGATCGCGGGTGCACCGGCCGCTGACCAGCTGCGCATCGTCGAGCTCCGGATCGCGCGGCTCGAGCGCGTCGTGACCCTCGCCCGGGCGCGTGTCGCGGCGCACGCGGCGGCCGATCGCGAGCTCGAGGCGCGCATCGTCACGGACGCGCGCGTCGTGATGTGCACGCTCACGAATGCACACCTGTCGCCCGTGATGGCGGGCCAGCGTTTCGACGTGCTCATCGCCGAGGAGGCCGGCATGGCCACGCTGCCGTCCCTGTTCTACGCCGCGTGCCTGTGCCGCCGCCGCGCGATCGTGGTCGGCGATCCGCGTCAGCTGCCGCCGATCGTGCAATCGGACGATGACCGCGTGCGCCGCGCGATCGGCCGCAACATCTTCGACGTGACCGTGCCGGACCCGGCGCGCTCCGAGGCCGTCGCCATGCTCGAGGTCCAGTACCGGATGCATCCCGCGATCGGCGCGCTGGTCGGCCGCCTGTTCTACGGCGATCGCCTCGTCCACGCCGCCGACCGCGCCACGACCGAGGCGATCGCGGGGCGCGCGCCGTTCGCTGGACGCGCCGTCGCGGTGCTCGACACCCAGGGGCGCACGGCCTGCCAGCGGCCGGCGAAGGGCAGCTCGCGCCTCAACCCGGCATCCGCGGAGATCACGGCCGAGCTCGCGCTCGAGGCGGTCCGCGGGGGAGCCACGTCGATCGGCGTGATCACTCCCTATGCGGCGCATGCGGCGGAGGTGCGCCGCCTGCTCGCCGCCCGCGGGATCGACGATGCGGTCGAGTGCAGCACCATTCACCGGTTTCAGGGCCGCGAGTGCGACGTCGTGATCCTCGATCTCGTCGACGCCGCGCCGCTGCGGCCGAGCGCGCTCGTGACCGACGCGCCGAACCTGCTGAACGTCAGCATCTCGCGCGCCCGCGGCAAGCTCGTCATCGTCGCCGATGTCGCCTACTTCGCGGCCGCCGACCCGGAGGGCCTCGTCACCAGACTCTTGCGCGAGGCCGCTCGCTAGAAGGCGCGGGGAGCGTGGGGCTCCCCTGGTCGATCACGGGGCTCGCCGATCGTCAGCGCGCGGCCAGCCCCGGGCCGGTCGGGTCGCGATAAAAGACCGTGATCGCGATGCAGTGGAACGAGGCGTCACTCGACTGGGTGACCACCAGCTCGGTGACCTGCAACTGCGTGTGGTCCGCCATCCAGCGGGTCACCTTCTCGCCGAGCTGATCGCGGTCAGCGAACATCGTGGCGGAGAACACCTTTACACCATTGAAGGACACGCCGGGCCGAAGCACCAAGCCATCCGCGGACTGCGCTTGCAACATCGTCCCAACCTACCACGCGGCCTGCGTGAACGCCCCTTCGCCGTGTGTAGGTACTTCCATGACGCGCGAATGCCACCTGTGGCAACCTCGTCGCGATCACGCGGCTGGCGCGCTGATCGGGAGATCACGATGAAACGCAGTGGTTCGAAGCAAGAGGACGGCTCGCCGTCTCGGCTGATCAGCAAGCGCATTGCCGAGCTCGGCGACTGGCGGGGCGAGACGCTCGGCCGGATTCGCGCGCTGATCAAGGAGGCCGATCCCGAGGTCGTCGAGGAGTGGAAGTGGAGAGGGACGCCGGTGTGGTCGCACGACGGCATCCTCTGCACCGGCGAGACCTACAAGGCGGTGGTGAAGATGACGTTCGCGAAGGGCGCGTCGCTGAAGGACCCTGCCCGGCTCTTCAACTCCAGCCTCGAGGGCAACGTGCGGCGCGCGATCGACATTCGCGAGGGCGAGAAGATCGACACGCGCGCCCTCAAGGCGCTCATCCGCGCGGCGGTGGCGCTGAACACGTCGCGCACGAAGAAGCCCGCGCCCGCCAGGCGCAAGGCGCGCTGAGACTGCTACGGCAGGAGCTCCACGTAGCCGGTCGTGCCATCGACGCGGATCCGCTGTCCATCGCGGATCAGCCGCGCGGCGTGCGCGCTGATCGCCTCGCGATCGTCCGGCTGCAGGCGCGACAACTGATCGATCTG
>DAIRFU010000158.1:0-11791 GCA_036794935.1 Kofleriaceae bacterium
AGCAGCCGCAGATCCGCGGCCTGCTCGCCGACTCGCTCGCCGGTGTCGTCGCGCAGCAGCTCCTGCCGCGCGCCGATGGCTCCGGCCGGATCGCCGTCCACGAGATCCTGTTCGGCAACCTCGCGCTCGCCTCACTGATCCGCGAATCGAAGACGCAGCAGATCGCGAGCCTCATCCAGCAGGGCATCTCCGAAGGCATGCAGCCGATGGACAGCGCACTCGAGCGACTCGTCGCGAGCGGCGTCGTCACCGGTCAGGACGCGCTCGACAAGGCTCTCGACAAGGAATCGTTCGCGCGGATGCCGTCGGTCGCGCAGAAGCTCGCGCCCGAGCTGCGCGCGGACGCACTGCCCGAGCGATAGCGCACACTTGCCGTGCGCGTGGCCGTGCTGAAGAGTCGAGAGCGATGCGGATCGTTCCTCTCGTTCTCTTTTTGCTCACTGCGGCGTGTGGCCCCAATCAGCACGCCGGAATCGATTACTCGAAGTTTCCGCGGCCGCCCACCGAGCTGGTGCTAGGCGTCGGTGACATCGTCGAGATCAACGTCTGGGAGCAGAAGGATCTCACCACCGAGGCGACGATCCGTCCCGACGGCACGATCACGATGCCGCTCGTCGGCGACCTCAAGGCGCGCGGCAAGACGCCGAGCCAGCTGCGCGGCGACATCAAGACCGCGCTGCAGAACTTCCTCAAGCTGCAGGCGGGCAACGAGGTCACCGTCGCGGTCAAGAACTTCAACAGCTATCGGTTCACCGTCAACGGCGAGGTCTCGCGTCCGGGCCTCTACACGAACATCGACTACCTGCGCGCCGCTGATGCGATCGCGCTCGCCGGTGGGCCGACGCGATTCGCCAAGCGCAGCGACATCCGCATCCTGCGTACCGACACCACCGGCAACCAGCTGTCGATCCCGATCGACTTCGATCTCGTCGCGTCGGGCAAGCGGCCCGACATGAACATCTGGATCCTCGCCGACGACGTGATCTACGTGCCGTGAGCCGCTACTTCGTCGGTACCCACACGGCGGCGCCCTCGACGACGTGCGCGATCAGCGCCGGGGACGTCGTGTACGCCCCGTCGAGCTGCGCGCGATAGAGCGAGAGCTTCCCGCTCGGCGGCGCGACCGGGACGTCATCGGTCGGCATCGGCTCGCCGTCGCCGTCGTCGCCCTCGGCGGCCTCGCCAACCTCTTCCGCAGCCTCGTCCGGCTCGGGTTCTTTGTCGCGCGTGCCGCGCTTGCGGGACTTCTTGCTCTTCTTGTCGGCCTTCTTGTCGGCCTTCTTCTCGGCGGATCGATTGCCGAGCACCAGCGCGTAGCGGCCATCGGGCGAGACCGAGACCGCGGTGAAGCCGCGCCAGCATTTGTACTGGCCGCCGGTCGCCCGCATGATGCACGCGCTCGATCCGTCCTGGACGAGCAGCCACTGGCTGTCGTGCGACCACTGCACGGGCACGCCGTTCTGGATCGTCTTGCGGCGCGCGGCCGAGCCGTCGAGCGCGAACATCTCGAGCACCTCGCCCGGCTGCTTGCGCCGCGCGTTCGCGAACACCTGGTCGGGGTAGACGCCGATCGCGTGCTTGCCGTCGGGGCTCGGCAACAGGCTGCGCAGCGGCGCCTGCTTCGCGACCTGCTTCGGCCTGGCGAGCCGGGGCGCCAGCGCGGTCCAGATCGCGCCCTTGTCGGCCCACACCAGCATGCGCCGGTTGCCGCTCGTGCCGAGCAGACGCGCTCCGACGGTGGGCACCGCCAGCCGGGTGAGCTTGCCGGTGACGAGGTTCACGACGAGCGAGCCGCCCTGCTGGTGGCGGCACAGCACGTAGCGGCCATCCTCGGTCAGCTGCGCGGGACCCGCGTCGCACGGCAGCTGCGTCAGGCTCGTCGTCGAGCCGTCGAGCGGCATCGTCCACCACGTGCCGCCGATGTCGGCGAGCAGGATCTTGCCGAACGCGTCGGTGCGGAGCGCGCGGACCGGCTGCTCCGATGGCAGCTTCGCGATCTCGGTCTCGTGGCGGCCCTTGCCGTCGGACCTGATCAGATCGGTGCCGCGCACGAACACGACGGCCGTGTCCGCGAAGTCGTCCTCGGCGGCTGCGGAGCCGGCGAGCGTGGCAACACACACGATCGCCAGTACCGCACGCATCACTTCACCAGTGCCACGACGCGTTCCGCGCGGTCCGTGAGCGAGGTCACGAATCGGCCCTTGCCGGGCAGATCGAGCAGCACGACGTCGCCAAAGCGGGGGAAGTGCACGTCGAGGGTGCGCGCGCCGTCGACGCTGCGCGCCTCCTTCTCGAACTGCTGCTTGGTCAGCGGCTTGCCCTCGACGAAGACCTCGGAGAGGAACTCGAGCGGCGCGATGAAGCACGCGCCCTCGCGCTGGATCTTGTCGCGCAGCGCGCCGGGCAGGTTGTCCGAGCTCAGCACGACCGTGTCCCAGTCGCGCTTGCCGAGCGCCGCCGCGACGTCGAGATCGAAGCGCTCTGCCGGGAACACGAGCACGACCTTGCCATCGATCTCCTTCGCGGAGATCGGCGGGCCCTTCGGCTTCACGGGCTCGGGCGGCTTCGCGGGTGCAGGCGCGGGCGCAGCCGCCTTCTTCGCCGGCTCGCCGTTGCCGGCCGCAGCCATCGCTGCCTTCTTCGCGGTCGTCGAGGGCGCACCCGGGATCAGCGAGAACGTATCGATCGCCGCGAGCTGCTGCTCCATCAGGATCGACTTGCGCTGGTCCCACGTGCCGTCGGCCTCGAGCACGTCGACCACGAAGACATCGCCACGTTGCTCGTACGAGATGCCGGTGAGCCGCGCGAGGATCTGCTGATCGTCGAGCTCCTCGAGCCGCTTCTCGTAGGCCATCAGCTTGGCCTCGAACTCCTTCTGCGAGAGCGGCGTCTGGCGACGCTTGCCGTCGACGTCCATCTGCGGATCGAGCGCGTACGGCAACAGGCAGATGCCGCGCAGGTCGCGCACGCTGCGCGCGACGATCACGGCGTCGCCCCAGCTGCCGAGCGCGAAGATGCGGCCGAGGCGGACCGGGAGCTTCTGGCAGCTCGCGATCAGCGCCTCCTTGAACGGGCGCAGGTCGATCTTGATCAGCGGATCGTTCTGCGGATCCGGGCGTGGCGTCGTGGCCTGATCGTCGATGATCATCAGCCGGCGCTCGCCGCGGTGGCGGAACGGCATCGATGGCGACAGCTCCATCTCGGCGCGCGGATCGAGACGATCGACGTCGAGTAGCTGCTTGGTCTGCAGGACGGCCTCGCCCCCGAGGCCATCGACCAGCGCTTGCTGATCGATCGCGGCCGTGGACTGGAACATCAGGTCGGTGACGATGCTATCGAGCTGGAGCATCTGGGTGCCTCTATCTATAGGTAGCCGCTCCGCTGGCGCAAGAGCCACTCGAGGCCGAGCAGGCCGACGATGAGGAATAACAGCCCCGGGCGGCTCCACAGCTCGATATCGGTGCGTCGATCGACGCGCACGATGCGAGGCGGATCCATCTTCAGGTGAGCCGGGAGCTCGTCGATCGGGCCGAGCGCCGAGCCCCCGGTCGCCGCCGCGATCTCGTCCAGCATGTCGCGGTCGCCGACCGGGCGGTCGAGCTCGGTGCCGCCGTCGCGGACGAGGAAGATGTCGCTGGCATCGACCTGACGTCCGGCGATCGTCGCGCGCCCCACCGCGCGGTACACGCCGGGCGCGAGGCCGCCGAGCTCGTACACCGCCGTGCCGTCCTCGCCGACCGTGAGCTTCGCGGTCTGCACCGGCTCGGCGGTCGCCGGGTTCGCGCCGCGCTTGATGACGAGCGACACGCTGCCATTCGCGAGCGGCTGGTAGTCGCGGCCGAGCAGGCGCACGGTGATGCGCACGGGGGCCCCGGGCACGTACTCGACCGCGTCGCTGTCGACGTGCAGGTTGCGAAGATCCGGATCCTGGATCAGCCAGCGGATCGCGTTCTCCCACAGCTTCGTGTAGTGACGCCCGTTGTCGCCGGGCTGCGCCGCGGCGACGAAGCCCAGCTTCCACAGCGTGTCGGTCGTGAACACGAGCGAGCGGCCCTTGCCGTAGTCGCCGGCGACGATCACCGGCATCGGCTTGCCGTGCTTCGTCTTGAGACGCGGATGGGTGGCGAGCACCGTCGCGTCGGCCTTCGCGCCGGCGATCAGGTTGACGCCCTCGAGCGGCGGCAGCGCCTTCCAGGCCGCGAGGTTGTCGGCGGCGCTGTAGCGCAGCGAGGTCACCGGATGCAGCTCGCCGGCCGTCGTCAGCTGCGGCTGGAACGTGCCGGTATCGAGGATCGGTCCCGAGTCGAACGGCCCGTACAGATCGACGGGTAACGCGGCCGCGACCGGCGTGCCGTAGTAGCCGCCCGACGTGAACGACTGCGCGCCACCGAGCATGGCGAGCCCACCGCCGCCCTCGACGTAGCTGCGGATGTTCTCGAGGTATTCGCTCAGCCCGTACGGCAGGTACTCGAAGTTCTGCAGCACGATCACGTCGAACGACGGCAGCTGCTCCTCGAACAGCTCGCGGGTCGGGAACGGGATCAGCGACATCTCGTCGTTCGGCACCAGCGAGATGCTGTCCTGCGTGCGCAGGATGAAGAACGAGATCAGGTCGACGTTCGGGTTGCTCTTCAGCATCGCGCGCAGCGCGCGCACGTCCCACGACGGCGAGCCGGCGACCTGGAGCACGCGGATCTTGTCCCGGATCACCCGCACGACGAAGCTGCGCGTGTTGTTCGTCGTCACCGCTTCGCCGGGAGCGACCGGCACGCTGATCTCGTAGACGTAGCGGCCGACGCGCGGCGGCGTGACCTCGAACGTGACCGTGACGTCATGATCGCCCGCCGGCAGCTCGACGATCTTCTCGCGCAGCGGCTGGCCGTCCGTCGACAGCGTGACCGGCACGCGGCGCGCGGGGAGCCCGGTCGTGCGGATCACGGCCTCGAGCCGCACGACGGTGCGCACGAACGCGAACTCGTCCGCCATCACGCGGGCGACCGCGACATCGCGCAGGCCGTCTCGCGCGGCCCACACGGTGTGGACGCGGGTGTCGAGCGAGCGCAAGAAGTCGCGCACCGCGCCGTCGCCCGAGTCCTCGTCGAAGCTGCCGGTCGCCGCGCCATCGGAGATCAGCACGATGCCGGCGAGGTCGCGCTCCTCGTAGCGGCCGCGCACGTACTCGAGCGCCTTGCGGATCAGCGTCGCGCGTCCCTGCGCCTGATCGCCGGCGAGCGCGGCGGGTGACGTCGCGCTGACCGTCTCGGAGAACGTGTAGTAGTCGATCTTGTGCTCGCGCTCCCACTCGGCGAGCGTCGCCTCGGAATTCGCGATCAGGCGGCGCACGCGCTCGATGCGCGTCGGGCCTCGCGGGCTCTCGGCAAGCGCCATCGACCGGCTGTCGTCGATCAGCACGGCGATCCGGTTCGGCTCGCGCGCGACCTGGCGCAGCTCGACGGCGGGCTCGAGGAACACGACCATCGCCGCCACCGCCGCCGCCCCGCGCAGCCCGATCAGCGTCGCGCGCCGCCAGACCGAGGCGCCGCGGCCCAAGATGGAGGGGCCGGGACCTGCGCCCGGCCCCGGGGACGCCCGCCAGGACAGCACGACGATCGCGCCGACGACGACCGTGCCGACGTAGAGGCCCCACCGCCCGTACGGCGACAGGAACACCCAGCGGTACTCGTTGAAGTCGGTCGCGGCGGGTGCCGCGAGCCAGACGGTCAGCGCGACCAGTCCCTCGCCGGCGAGTGCACCGACCGCGGCGAGCGCACCGACCCCGAGCACCGAGCCGGCGCGCGGGTGCCCGCGGCGTACCGCGACGACCGTCGCGAGGACGAGCACCGCCGCCGCGATCGCGATCGCGATGCGCACGGCCATCGAGAACAGGGCGATGTTCATTTGACGGGAGAGCTCGCGCCGTCGTCCGGTCGCCAGCGCCGCCGCTTCATGATGAACGGCACGTGGACCTGGTCGGACTTGTAGTCGAGGCAGAGCGCGTACATGACGAGGTTGACGCCGACGCGAAACGCGAGCTCGCGCTGCTTCTCGCCGCCGGGCTCGCACGGGAAGTCGTAGTTGCCGAAATCATCGCGGGCCCACGCCCCGGCCAGATCGTTCGGGATGTACGCGCTGACGATCCGGCCATCGCGGACGATGCCCTCCATCGCGGGCGCGATCGCGAGGCGGCCGACCGGCTTGTCGAGCAGGTAGAACGACTTGTAGACGACGTGGTCGTCGGGGATGATCTCGAGGCCCTTCGCGGGCGGCGGGAAGATCGCCGACATCAGCTTGCGGACCGAGCCGGCGTACGGGCCGTCGGTCGAGCCCTCGGCGCTGTCGACGAGGAGAAAGCCGCCGAACGTGAGGAAGCGGCGCAGCGCCTCGACCCCGGCGTTGCTCGGCAGCTCGAACGCCTTCTCGCCGGTCAGGTAGAGAAACGGGGTCTCGTGCAGCGTGTCGCTCGTCGGCGTGACGATCACGGGCTCGCCGACATTGATCGACGTCCGCTTCTCGATCTCCCACGACAGCTTCGCGAGCGCGCGCGGCCGCGGGTTCCAGCTGGTCCCGGCGCCGAGCTGGAGGTGCCCGATCCGGAACTGCGAGCTCGGACCGATCGCGTGCGCCCGCCGGGTCCGGACCAGCGCGAGCGCCAGACCGGCGCCGGCGCCACCGAGCAGCTGCCTGCGGGTGAGCATCCCGATAAACCTAGCCCCGTGCTAGCGTCGCCGCAATGCGGGCGATCCTCGTGCTGCTGCTGCTCGTCGCCGCTCCGGTCCGGGCCGACGACACCGACCCGGCCGGCATGTCCCACAAGGGGCAGTTCGGGGTGTCGGCGCGGCTCGGGGTCGGCGTGCGCGCGATCGCGACCTACGAGAAGAACGTGTTCTGCGGCGACGACGCGAACGACCGGGTCTGCACCGGGCGCAACCCGATGTCGCTCGACCTCGAGGCGGCCTACGGCATCGCGCCCTCGATCGAGGCCACCCTCGAGCTGCGGGTCGGGCTCGAGCGGGACTTCGGTGCGGCCGCCGGCGCCGACGGTCCGCGGCCGCTCCACATCGCGCCGGGAGCGCGCTTCTTCTTCAGCGAGGCGACGCGCACGAAGCTGTTCGTGCAGCCGGCGCTCGTGTTCGACTTCGCGGACTACGCGCAGCGCACCGGCAACGACTTCGGCGTGCGCGGCATCGAAGGCTTCTGGATCGACGTCCACCACTCCTACGGCGCCTACCTGTTCATCGCGGAGACCATCGAGTTCTCGCGGTGGCTGTCGGGCGGGTTCGAGGCCGGCGTCGGATTCCAGGGCAGGTACCCCTGAGCTTCGCGGACCACTTCTCGACCATCGCCGCCGGTTACGCGGCGCACCGCCCTCGCTACCCGCAGGCGCTCGCGGATGCGCTCGCCGAGCGCTGCACGCACCACGACCTCGCGTGGGAAGCCGGGTGCGGCAACGGCCAGCTCTCGGTCCGGCTCGCCGCACGCTTCGCGCACGTGATCGCGACCGATCCGTCGCGCGCCCAGCTCGATGCAGCCGAACGGCACCCGGCGATCGAGTACCGCTGCGAGAGTGCCGAGCAGGTCACGCTCGGCGACGCCACCGCGGATCTCGCCGTCGCCGCGCAGGCCGCGCACTGGTTTGACTGGCCACGCTACGTCGCCGAGGTCGGCCGCGTCGCACGGCCCGGCGCGCTGGTCGCGCTCGTCAGCTACGGCGTGTTGCGCCTCCCCGGCGAGGTCGGACCCGTGATCGAGCACTACTACCGCGACGTCGTCGGCCCGTACTGGCCGCCCGGCCGCGAGCACGTCGAGAACGGCTACCGCGATCTGGCCTGGCCGTGGCCGGTCGTCGAGGCGCCGGTACTCGGCATGACCGCGGAGTGGACGCGTGACGAGCTGATCGGTTACGTCGCGACGTGGTCGGCGACCGTCAAGCTCGTTGACACGGTCGGCCCGGCGCCGTTCGAGGCCCTGCGCGCGCGGCTCGCCGAGGTGTGGCCCGGGGACGACCGGCGCACTGTGACGTGGCCGCTCGCTCTTCGGTTCGCGCGGCGCTGATTTCCGCGGCTCGATCGCGAGCCACGCTCGCGGGCCGCGTGGCAAGGTCAGGGCGATGCTGATGCGCTTCTGTCACGGTCCCGAGACGATCCGCCTCGGCGATCTCGAGGTGCGCCGGCTCGGCTATGGCGCGATGCGCCTGCCGGGCAAGGAGGTGTGGGGCGAGCCGCGCGATCCGGCGACCGCGCACGCCGTGCTGCGGCGCGCGATCGAGCTCGGCATCAACTTCATCGACACGGCCTGGTACTACGGCCCGCTCGTCGCGAACCGGTTGATCGTCGAGGCACTCCACCCGTACCCGCGCGATCTCGTGATCGCGACCAAGCTCGGCGCCAAGCGCACCGCGGACAAGAGCTGGGTGCCGGCGATGACCGTCGACGAGCTGCGCGCGGGCATCGACACCGATCTGAAGACACTGCGGCTCGAGCAGCTGCCGGTCGTCCACCTGCGCTGGATCGGCGATCACGCGCAGCTGTCGTTTGCCGAGGCGCTCGACGTCCTGATCGATCAGCAGCGGCTCGGCAAGATCCGCCACCTCGGCCTCAGCAACGTCACCGTCGCGCAGCTCGAGCAGGCACTCGCGAAGACGTCGATCGTCTCGGTGCAGAACCTCTACAACCTGAGCGGGCAGGGAGCGCGCGGCCAGACCGCTGGCGATGCCGAGGCCGTGCTCGCCGCGTGCGAGCAGCGCGGCATCGCGTTCTTGCCGTTCTTTCCGCTCGCGATCGGCTCGCTCGCGGGCGGCGGCGGCGCGCTCGAGTCCGTGGCGAAGCGGCTCGGCTGCACGCCGGCCCAGCTCGCGATCGCCTGGCTGCTCGCGCGCTCGCCCGCCATGCTGCCGATCCCGGGCACGAGCAAGATCGCGCACCTCGAGGAGAATGCCGGCGCGGTCCACGTCGCGCTCGACGACGCCACGTTCCGCGAGCTCGCCGCGACCTCGCGGTAGCGCCCGGAACGGGTCAGCCGCCGACGCTCGTGGGAGCGGTCGCCGCGGCGCGCTTGGTCGAGATCATCGCCACCCGCGAGGTGACCGAGGGCAGCCGGCGGCGGCCCGTCTGGAAGGAGGCGGAGGCCGCCGGGGTTGACGTGGCCAGCGGGGCCAGCGGGGCCAGCGTCGCCAGCGGGGCGGTGGGGGCCGGCGGCAGCGGCTCGGCGGCCGCGAGCTGGACCGCGAGCTCGGCGCGCTCGATGGGGGCCGGGAGCGGAATGCGCGCGATACGCGGCGCCGGCGTGCCGTGGCAGGCGGCGAACAGCGCGAGAGCGAGCGCGGCGGATCTCGATGACGGCGACCCCATCGTGGTGACGAAGGGACGAGCCGCGCCGGCGCGGCCGGTCGCACAAAAAAACGCGCGAGCGGCCGGTCACGGGAAGATGTCGTCGAGGATCGCGATCGCGTGGACGACCAGCCGCTTGTCTCCGGGCGTGGCCTCGAGGAACTCGGGTTTCTCGACGATCATCCAGAAGTGCTTCTTGGCGGCGAGCCTGCTGGCGCCCCTCGCGCCCGAGGCATCGAGCCAGTAGCGGTCCATCTTCCACAGCCTGCCGTCGTCGGAGTCCACCTTCGCGTGGACCAGATAGCGGCGACCCGGATCGATGCGGCTGTCGAGCTTCTTGTTGACGCCCGAGGCGGCGAGCCGGATGTCGGGGATGTGCAGCGCCTTGAGCTTGGCGGCATCGTCCAGCCGCGGCGGCGCCGACAGGGTGGCGACCGCGCGGGTCTTGAACGTCGGCCCGCCCGAGAGCCGCCAGAAGTTGTCCTCCTCCTCGGGGCAGATCGCGAGCAGCGCGCCGACCTGCGTCTGCAGGCGGCCGACGAGCAGCTCGTCCTTGAAGCGATAGGTGTCGCGCTGCCCCTTCAGCGTGATGATGTTGAGCGTGACCGGCCGGTCGCCGAGCGAGCCCTGCTCGGTCGTGATCCGCGTGACCTTGCCCCAGTCGACGACGTCATGCCGGAGCTTCGTCTCGGGGTTCGCGACGTCGTACGGGATCTCGCAGAACGCATCGATCGACGCGATCGCGCAGCTGCGGCAGTACGGGGGATCGAGCGAGTCGAGGATCTGGCGCTGCCGCGCGGTCAGGCCGCCCGAGCCGGCGCTCGGCGCGGGCAAGGGGGCGGGCGGGAGCGTCGTGGCCTGGATCGCGGGCGCGGGCTTCGCGGTCTTGCGCGGCGGCGCGGGCGCGCGCGGTCGTGGCGCGGTCATCGCGGGTGCTGGCTCCTCGCGGATCGCGGTGACCGCGGCATCCGGCGCGACGACGGGGGCGGGAGCGGGTGGCCTGGCCACGAGAGGGGTGGCCGTGCTCGCGTCGGGGGTGACGGGCGTGGTGCTCTGCGCGAGTACCGGTGGTGCCGGTTCGTCGGTCCGGGTCAGCCGCCACGCGCCGAGCACGATCGCGCCGGCACCGAGCACGACGAGCCCGGCGATCGCCGGGGCGCGGCCGCGGATCGGCACGAGGGACGACCTGCGTGCGGGTGCGCGGAGCGCGCCGATCAGCTCGCGCATCGACGGAAACCGATCGGCGGGTGCGGCGGCCATCGCGTGCACGAGCGCCCTCGCGAGCGGCGCCGGCAGGCTCGCCGGCGGCGTCAGCCCCTGGCGGATGGCCTCGACGCGGACCGCGAAGATGATCGGGAACGGCTTGGTGCCGGTGAGCAGCTCGTACGCCATCACCGCCCACGCGAACTGGTCGACGCGCGCATCGATCGGATCGCCGAGCAGCTGCTCGGGGGCGAGGTACGCGGGTGTGCCGGCGATCGCGCCGGTCGCGGTCAGGTGCGGGTCGTTGGACAGCGTCGACGCGCGGGGATCGATCGCGTCCTCGTGCCGTGCGAGCCCGAAGTCGGTGACGATCGCGCGGCCGTCGCGCGTGACCAGTACGTTCTCCGGCTTGATGTCGCGATGGACGAGCCCGGCCGCGTGGGCCGCCGCGATGCCCTCGGCGGCGCCGAGCAGGACCTCGAGCAGCGGGTCTCGCTCGCGGTGCTGCTCCGCCCACTGCCGCAGCGACACGCCGTCGATCAGCTCCATCGCGACCCACACCTCGTCGCCCTCGGTGCCGACGTCGTAGACGTGGCAGACGTTCGGGTGCGAGAGCCGCGCGAGTGCCTGCGCCTCGCGGACGAGCCGCGCGCGCCCGGCCGCGTCGTCGCCGGCCCGGCGGACGACCTTGATCGCGACCGGCCGCGCGAGTTGCGGATCGTATGCGCGATACACGATGCCCATGCCGCCCGAGCCGAGCACGGTGTCGATACGGTAGCGGCCGAGCGCCGGCGGCGGGCCGCCCTTCGCGAGGTTCGACAGCGCGGTCCGGCACTCGCCGCAGCTGTCGATGTGGCTCTCGAGCTCCGCCGACCTGTCGTCGGCCAGCTCGCCGCTTGCGAACGCGAGCAGGCGATCGACGGGCGGGCACGCGGTCATCGGGACATCAGGATGCGCGAGATCGACAGCTCGATGTCGCTGTCGAGGAAACGCAACAGGCTATCGACGTCGCTCGTCGGCATGCCGAGGGCGGACATCAGCCGCTTGCGGGTCAGCTTGCCCAGATCCGCGCGGGCATCGGCGAGCCAGCGCGCGCACGTCGCGCGGTGTACGCGGTAGAGCCGTGCGAGATCATCGATCGTCAGCTCGTCGAGGATGTGCTGGCGGAGCAGGTTGCGCTGGCGAACCTCGAGCGCCGCGAACGCCTCGCGGATCGCCTTCTTGAGCTCGGCCGTGTACTGCGAGCGCAGCTGCTTCTGCTC
>DAIRFU010000772.1:0-3266 GCA_036794935.1 Kofleriaceae bacterium
AGGATCTGGCCAATCTTCGCTTGGGCGATGACGAGCTTGTCCGCGCCGCCCTTGCTGCCGAACTGACGGATGTACTCGCGGAGGTGCTTGACGACCGCGTCCTTGTTGCCCTGCTTCTCGTAGATCGAGGTCAGCGAGAACGACGCGGCGGCGGCCTCGGCCGGCATCTTCCGGCCGAACGTCTTGACGTAGTACTTCGTGTCGGCGATCGCCTTCTCGTCGTCGCCGATGCCCTTGCGATAGAACACCGCGTCGCTCATCGCGTCGTGGGCATCCTTCTCGCCGGCGTACTTCTTCGCGTACGCCTCGAGCTCGTCCGCCGCGCGGTCGTAGAACGCGATGTCGCCGAACGCCTTGCCGAGTCGCGCGGTGGCCTTCGCCGTGATCTTCGAGTTCGGGTAGTACTTCTTCAGCAGGCCGTACATCGAGATGGCGACACCGATCGAGCGGCCCTCCTCGAAGCAGACGCCGGCGTTGTAGAGGACCTCGTCGTTATCCGCCGATTCCGGGTTCGAGTTGTAGATGTCGAGGTAGGCCTGGCCGCACGCGACGTACTGCGCGAAGTCCTTGCTCGCCTTCGCGTCGGCCTCCATCTTCTCGGCCTTCTTGCGCATCGACTGCGCCTTGATCTTCTTCAGCTCCGCCGAGAGGTCTTCCTTGCCCTCGAGGAACTTGGTGTTCTTCGTCAGCTTGTCGGCCAGCGCGAGCATGTCGTCGTACCGCTGGAGGCGGTTGTACGAGTCGAGCAGCAGCTTCGCGGAGTACTCGGCCGTCTCGTGCTCGCTGTGCTTGTCGAGGATCTCCTGGAACAGCGGCAGCGCCTCGTCCCAGTGGTTGTAGCGGCGATACATGTTCGCCTTGAGGAACTTCATGCCGACGAGCTCGTCGTCCTTCGGGTCCTTGATGTACTTGATGTAGACATCGAAGGCCGCGAGCATCTTCTGCTGGTTCTCCGGGATCGGAAGCGGCTTGTTGAGATCCTTGTTCTTGTACGCCTTCTCGTCGACCTCGGCCTGCGCAGCAGCGCGCGGGTCAACGTTGAGCGCGTTCTTCCAGCCGAGCACCGCGGCGTACGCCGACTCCTTCGTCAGCTTCGGGTCGAGCTTGCCGCCCTTGACGCAGTCGGTGAACGCCATCGCGGCGTTCTGCCAGAGCTCCGTCTGCAGGCGCGCGTTCCGCTCGTTCTCCGCGCGGCTCCACAGCAGCTCCGCGTAGTAGTACTGGGTCTGCGCGTAGTCGGGCGCGTCGGGGAACACCTCGAGGTAGACCTTGTAGAGCTTCTCGGCGTACGCGAGCGTCTCGGGGTTCTTGGTCTTGGCCGACTCCGAGTGATACGCGCGGGCGAGCTCACCGGACATCGCCGCGGCGTTGTCGTGGCACTCCTGCGCCTCGGCGGCGGGCAGGATCTTCTTGCCCTTGAGCGCGCCCCACAGCTTGTTGAGGTTCTCGATCTCGTGGACCTTGTCGCCCGTGCTCGCGCCGGCGAGCGACAGCGACAGGTGCGCGACGTTGTACTGCCAGAGGCAGACGTTCTTGTCCTTCGGCGCGGCCTTCATCAGCTCGCGGAAGATGTAGATGCCCTTGTCGCTCTTGCCCTGCTCCATGTAGTGGTCGGCGAGCAGCTGCAGCATCGTGAACGCGTACTTCTGGTCGACGCGCTTGAACGCGTCGAACGCCTTCTCGGCCTTGCCGATCTCGGAGTACGCGCGGACGAAGTCCTTCTTCGCGGCGCGGTTGAGGATCGCGTTCTTCTTGTCGTTCTTCGTGGCCTGGGCGACCTGGAAGAACGTCTCGAGCGCCTTCTCGAAGCGCGACAGGTTGAGATGGATCCAGCCCATCTTGTACATCGCGTACCAGTACGCCTTCGACTTGGGGAACTTGAGGACCTGCCGGTAGCGAGCCTCGGCGTCGGCGAGCTTGCCCTGCTCGAAGTAGTAATCGGCGAACGCCAGGTGCGCCTCGGGGACGTACTTCGAGTTCGGGTAGTTCTTGAGCAGCTTGTCGTAGACCGCGCGCGCCTCCTTCATGTACCTGCCGCCCTGCAGCGTGTACCCGTAGTAGAAGAGCGCCATATCCATCTTGGGATAGTTGCGGAACGCGTCGTTGTCGGTGAGGCCCTTGTAGGTCTTCACCGCCTTGAGCAGGTACGTCTTCGCGAGCTTCTCGTATCTCTTCGCGTTCGCCTGTGCCTGCGACTTCGCCTTCGATGTCTTCGCGGCGTCGACCGCGATCAGGGACTCGGCCGTCTTCAGGCGATACAGCCGCTGCTGCTTCGCGTAGAGCTCGCCGAGTCTGAAGTAGTAATCGCTCTTCTCCTCGACTTCGCTATCGGGGGTCGAGTCGATGAGCTTCTGCAGGATCGTCTCCTGCTCGTTGCGGATGTTCGAGACCAGGCCCTCGATCGAGAGCACGGCGTCCGCCGTCAGCTCCGGCTTGAACTCCGACTTCTGTTGCGGCTTGGTCTGGACCGGCTTGACGCGGTCCGACAGCTGGACGTTGATCTTGACGTCCTGGGCGCGCTTGTACTTGGCGTCGGCGAGTGCGCTCGACGATCCAAGTAGCGCCGTGGCCACGATCACTAGCTTCAGTTTGGACATGGCGATTCCTTTTTCCCCGGCGGGCACGGTAACGCAGCGGCGAGACGAGAGCGAGACGCGAGGTGATCACAATGAATGGAACCACGACCAAAACAGAAAGACCCCGAGACCCAGGCGCCGAGCGCATGGGGCGAGGTCTTCTCTGAGTCGTTTCGTAGAGCCGTCATCGTCGGTTGGGCGAGGCGATGCGCCGGCTGTAGCAAAACTCTATCGAGGTCCTTCTATAACACCCCCGCCGCGTCACGCGCGGAGGTTTGTTGTCACGACTTTGTATCTCACTTCGGACAGCGCGAACGGATCTTGAACCGGTAGTAACCCAGCTCGTCCTTCCAGTACTCGCCGTTGAACTTCCACTGGAAGTGCTCGTCGTCGACGATGATCGGCTCTTCCTTGTGGGACGAGCTGATGCGGTTGCCGACGGCCTCGGCCGACATCTTCTCGGCCTTCGCGTTGAGGATCTCGTACTGGATCTTGACGCCGTCACGAGCGAGCCGGCCGAGCTCGCGGGCGAGCCGATCGACGCGGTCCTTGGCGACCTTGCCGGCATCGGCCTGCGCGACGGACTGGCTGACCGTGAGCTCCTGGAGCACCTCGGCGGCGACCTGCGTGGTCTGCCACGCCTTGTCGCTGCGCTGCAGCTGCGTGAGCTCGTTGTCCAGCTCGTCGACC
>DAIRFU010000773.1:0-3264 GCA_036794935.1 Kofleriaceae bacterium
TCGGCCGTGGCGGCCACCTCGAGTATTCGGCCGCCGCTGTCGTTCTCGACATCAACAAACAAGTCGTCTATGCGCGCGACGTGCGCGGTTCCGTGGTCGGCCGGCAGCTTGTTGCGGTCTCCGAACAAGACGAGCTCGTTTGCTTCAGCGTCTACGGTTCGGCCAAGCCTACGTTGCTCGAACCGCTGTTTCGCGACTTCGACCGCGCGCTCGCCTCGAAACTCGGTCTTCCGATGTTCGGCCCCAACTCCGACGACTACGTGATCGCGTCGATCCTCTCCCACGAGTGGTGGGACGACAGCGCGTGGTCCGATGTGGCCGAGTAGGTCCGTGCTTGGCATGTGTTCACCTGCGGCGACGACGGACGAGCGCCAGAGCGAGCAAGCAGAGCCAGCCACCGTTCTCGTCGCCAACTTGACATCCCGTCTTGGGTGGAGTGCCGGTCGGCTGGTCGGGCGACGGAACTGCTGGCGCGGGCGTACAGTTCGGATCTCCTGCTGCAACTCCATCCACCATCGCAGATCGATTCGAAGCGGCTGAAGCCACTCACCGTGCGTCACGCAGAACTGCGCAGCATGGCGCTCGGGCTGACGATCGATGTCGAGATCGGAACGCTGCGCAATGGCAATCCGGGGCGAGTCGCAGGATCTCGATGACGGTCCGGTCGGGCTGAGTGCTGGCGGCAGCGACGTGCGGAGTCTGCTCGAACCGAACGTTCGTTCGACGCAGCTCGCATTCCAGCACAACCAGCGAACGCTCGAAGCGGGGGTGCGTAGCGTCGACATGTCCGCGTCGCCGCTTCGGAGGATGAGCCACCCGGACAGCCGAGCCACCGGCAGCAGAGCGGCCCCGAAACAGAAACGGCCTCTTTCGCGGTTGGTTAGGTGGTCGAGGTAGGGGATCGAACCCTAAGAAGACGATGGAGTTCTACTTGAGTCACGTGGCCTTGCAGTCGTCGCCATGGGGTAGCTCGATACTCAGATCCGCTAGATCCGACCTGATCGGTCCGGATCGGCTGCGGCATGGCGCGTTTTTATCACGCCTGCGCGCGCCTTTTTTTATGAGGTTCGACCGTTTCGGGTGCAATCAGATGTGATGCCTGCCGGTCGGAATAGCTTCACTTAACTTGATAACTGAGGTTAATTAGTTTGTGGCTTCAGATCGTTCCCGGCGCTTAGTGGGGGGCTCCCCCATTCAAGGCAGCGGCTGGCCGCCGCTCACCTACGAGTCTCTTCCGTGGACCGCACGATACGAGACGCACGCAACCTCACGCAGCGAGCGAAGGAAGCATCAGGGTCCGTACCAGGCCGCGGTCCCACCCAGGATCGTAGATGTCACCCTCGCCCTCCCAGGTGAGCTCGCAGCCAAGGTTGGCGAGGCGTCCGCGGAGCTTGCTCGTTTCGACGAGCTCATGGGCGGCGAAATTGCCCACTTCTCCGCAGTCCTTCTCCGCAGCGAGTCAGCCGCTAGCTCGCGCATCGAAAACCTCACGGCATCCGCACGAGCAATTGCCGAGGCCGAGATTGGAACGTCTCATCGAAAGAACGCTGCTGAAGTGGTGGCCAACACGCGCACGATGATGGCTGCGTTGGACCTGGCCGCGAACATCAGCAGCGCGTCAGTCCTCGCGATGCATCGCGCGCTGCTGATTGAAACCGATCCAATCAACGCGGGTCGGTGGCGGACCGAGCAGGTATGGATCGGCGGCGGCAACCTGGGGCCACAGCTCGCACTCTTCGTTCCTCCGCATCACGATCGTGTCGCCAACGCGATGGCCGATCTCATCAAGTTCATCAAACGAGACGATCTGCCGCTTCTTGCGCATGCCGCGCTTGCGCATGCCCAGTTCGAGACCATCCATCCATTCACGGATGGCAATGGGCGAACAGGCCGCGCCTTGGTTCAAGCAATGCTCCGCCATGGCCAACTCACGCGCAACGTGACGGTTCCTGTGTCAGCAGGACTTCTCTCTGATACCGGCTCGTACTTCGATGCACTGACGACGTACCGTCACGGGGATCCGCTCCCCATCGTGACGCAGTTTGCGGACGCTGCCTTCAAAGCGGTAGCGAACGGTCGCGACCTGGTCGATGAGCTACGTCAGATCCGCCAACGTTGGCAACACCTCATCAAAGCGCGCAGCGACTCTGCTGTCTGGCGACTCGCCGATCTGCTCCTGCGCAGGCCCGTCGTGAACGCGCGAGTCATCGCCGAGGAGCTGGGCGTGGACGTCGGCAACGTTCACCGCTACGTCAAGCCGCTACTCGATGCTCGGATCCTCCTGGAGTCTCTCGACGTCAAGCGCAACCAGGTGTGGCGCGCGGCAGAGGTACTGACCGCCCTCGATGCATTCGCTGCGCGAGCCGGTCGTCGTACACATGCACGTCATGCTGTCGGCCCGGCGAAGCGTTGAGTGATCGACGTGCCGCCGATCGAGTGCACTGACGAGCTACTCGATCGTTGGCGTGCCGTCTACAAGCGGCGTCCATCGGAGGTTCGTGCGCGCTGGTTGTTCGCGCCGAGTGATGGAGCGAAGCATCTCGACGAGGTCCTTCGCAAGCACGTACAAAGACCCGGGGAACGAGCTTGTCTCGGCCTATCCGCAGCACTCGTCAGAAGTGACCCACCTCTGCTCGCGAAAACTGACCCACGCAATGATTCCGGATCGGAGTTCTTGGTCGAGAATCGGACACGCGAATCTGCGATCCGAGCCGTAGCGTTCTTCCCCACGACGTGTGACGAGCTGTCACGGATCTGGTGTCGGAGTCACGGCAGCCATCGGCTGTCGATGATGGCTCCGCAGCCGAAGCGAGGCCGGCGTCAAGGCCGCGAAGCGCCGAGGAACGAGGGCAGCCTTGACGCCCAGGCCGAGCGAAGGCTCTCCGGTTCTCGACAAGCAAGTCGAGCCGGCAGTCCGCGGATGCGGATCCCGTCGTACGTGAACTCTGCGGTGGGTGGTGTTTGCGCGCGCAAACAGGAGCTGAGTCTCCGGCGGCGCGCGATTTGGGTACCAGCAGGACTCGTGCCTGGCGCCGCCGAGCGCGCGCTCATCGAGCGCGGCCGATCGCAACACCGACCAGCGGTGGGTTGAACCGCCCCGGTTTTCCCGGAGGGTTGTTGTGTTGAGTCAGGCAGCCATCGCCTGACTCTGCTGTTGATAGTACGCCGCTTCGAACTCCGCGGGTGGCATGTAGCCGAGCGGTTCGAGCAGGCGACGGTTGTTGAACCAGTCGACCCAGACGAGCGTCGCGTACTCGACGTCGT
>DAIRFU010000940.1:0-1074 GCA_036794935.1 Kofleriaceae bacterium
CCGGCGGCGACGACCGGGATGTCGACGGTGTCGACGACCTGCGGCAGCAGCAGGATCGTCGGCACCGATCCGGTGTGCCGCCAGAAGTTGAAGGACTTCCAGAACACGGCCCTCGCGCGCCGCGACGCGATGAAGACGCGCATGCGCCAGGAGGCGACGTTCACCGCGATCCTCGGCGAGGATCGCGCGCTCGAGTTCGCGGTCGAGGAGCTGCCGTTCATCTTCTGGCAGTACGGTGGCCAGTCGGGCTGCCCCGCGATCCCGGGCACCGGCGCGAGTGACGACGCGGTGTTCGCGTTCCTCGACGAGATCGTCAGTGTGGCCTCGTACGCCGATGACGATCTGACCGCGTACCTGCCGTACTACCACCAGAGCGCGACCCAGCTCGGCTATCCGATCAGCGACGAGAGCTACCTCGCCGGCCTGCTGTATCCGGGTGACGATACCGCGCGCGCGTATATTCCACCGAGCATCCCGACGCCGGCGTACGACGACGGCGCCGCCATGCACGACGTGCAGGCGTGGCTCGCGACGAGCGGCGAGCGCATCATGCTGATCTATGGCCAGAACGATCCGTGGAGTGCCGGTGCGGTCGACCTAGGTGATGCGGCCGACTCGTTCAAGTTCATCGCGCCGGGCGGCAACCACGGCTCGTCGATCGCGAACCTCGCGAGCGAGGATGCCGGCACCGCCACTGCCGCGGTGATGCGCTGGGCGGGCCTCCCCGCGCACGCGAAGCGGCCTTTTGCCACCCACGAGCGCACCGCGGAGCAGATCGAGCTCGCGCTGCGCCGGCGCCTCTGACCGGCGTGGCCGCCACGAAGTCGTGACAACTCGCGACGCTCGTGTGACGCGCGGCGTGCGAGCTCGTGACATTCGCAGCAGCGAGACGCCGCATTCTTGGATGCATGCGCACCTACCTCGCCGTGATCGCGACCTGCCTCCTCGCCAGTGGGCTAGCTGCCGCCCAGCCGCCGCGCTACAGGCGAGCGCAACACCTCGATCTGCGTGTGAACCTGTCCGAGCGCGCCAAGCCGGTCGAGCCGACCACGGAGTCCCGAGCCCCCGCGAAGC
>DAIRFU010000159.1:0-11770 GCA_036794935.1 Kofleriaceae bacterium
TGGCCTGGGCCGACCCGGCCTTGTCGGGGCCGGGCACCTGGATGCGCTCGGTCTCTCCGGTCTTCGTCGGGGATTTGCCCTGATCGCCGGGTGACTTCGAGCCATTACCGCAGGCGCCGCAGGCCGGAGCCGCGATCAGAAGGGCTAGCAATAGCGCGCGAGACATGCCGGCTAGCATAGCGGATCTCGGCGGTTACGCCACGCCGTGGTACGCTGGGCGACGCCGGTGAGAAGGGCTCAGCAGCTCGGCCGCTACCACTTGCTCGATCGCATCGCGTTCGGTGGCATGGCGGAGATCTATCGGGCGAAGACGTTCGACGCGACCGGCACACCGCACCTGGTCGCGGTCAAGCGCGTGCTCGCCCACCTCGCCGAGGACGACGACTTCATCCAGATGCTCGTCGACGAGGCGAAGATCGCGAGCGTGCTGCGCCACCAGAGCATCGCGCGCGTCTACGAGTTCGCGCGCGCGCACGGCGAGTACTTCATCGCGATGGAGCACGTCGACGGCAAGGACATGCGCACCGTGCTCGAGCGCTGCCGCGCGAAGAAGAAGCCGGTCCCGCCCGAGCACGCCGCGTACATCTGCGCCGAGGTCGGCGCCGCGCTGCACGCCGCGCACTCGGCCGTCGACTCGCGCGGCCGCCCGCTGCGCATCATCCATCGCGACGTGTCGCCGTCGAACATCATCTGCAGCTATGCCGGCGAGGTGAAGCTGTGCGACTTCGGCATCGCGAAGGCGACGCTATCGCGCGTGACGACGAAGACCGGCGTCATCAAGGGCAAGGTCAAGTACATGAGCCCCGAGCAGGCGCTCGGCAGGAAGCTCGATCACCGCAGCGACGTGTTCTCGCTCGGCAGCTGCCTCTACGAGATGCTGACCCGGATCCCGCCGTTCACGGCGACGAACGAGATGGACCTCTTGATCAAGGTCCGCGACGCGAAGTACCGGTCGATCACCGAGCTGCAGCCGGGCGTCCCGCCCGAGCTCGAGCAGATCGCCGACAAGTGCCTGACGCGCAGCCGGGCGAACCGCTACCAGACTGCCGCCGAGGCCGAGGGTGATCTGCGCGCGTTCTTGCGCAAGTTCATGCCGAACTACTCGCGCAGCCATCTCGGCCGGTTCATCCGCAAGATGTTCGCGCAGGAGATCGAGCGCGAGCTGCGCATGCTCGAGGAGTTCGTGCTCTCCGACGCGCCGAGCGACGACGTCGGCGAGAGCCTCATGCTCAAGGACGAGGACTTCGAGCCACCCGAGGTGCCGTTCCAGCCCAAGCCGACGAGCGTGTCGGTGACGGTGGCGCCGAACGACTTCTCGAGCGACTCGAACTTCACGACGATGCCGAAGGTCGACGAGCACGCGCGTCGCCGCCTCGACGACGATATCCACGGCGCGAAGACCGTGATCCTCGAGCCTGGCCGCGGACGCAGCCGGCCTCCGGCCCGCCAGCGCGGCGCGCCGGCGCAGAGCCCGCCGCGCAGGACGGCGCAGAAGCCGGCCTACGACGAAGATCTGCACGCCGCGCCGACGATGATCATCGACATCAATCGCATGCGCCGGCGCCGCGGTTAGCGGATCTCGATCGCGAGGCCGAGCACCTCGTTGCCGCCGTGCACGGTCGTGCTCGTCGAGCCGGACGCGTCGCCGTGGCGCGCCGACACGATCAGCGTGCCGGTCGGCGCGTCGTGGATGCGGAACTCGCCCTGCGCATCGGCGTCGGCCTCGACGGGGTCACCGCGCCCGTCGGCGCGCCGCACCGTGACGCGAGCACCGGAGACCCGCTGGCCGCGGCGGTCGCGGACGGTGCCGCCGAGGAGCGCGCCGCGGGCGAGCTCGAGACGGACGTCGCGCACGCTGGTCGCGCCGGGTGCACGCGAGACCGGCACGTCGAGCTCGCGCGTGGCGGCGAGATAACCGGGGAGCTCGACCGTGACGTGCCAGGTGCCCGGCCGCAGCGGACCGAGGCGCCACAGACCTTTCGGATCGGTCGTCGCCACCGCGGTCGCACCGCCGGGACCGCGCGCATCGATCGTCACGCCGCCGATCGGTGCGCCGCTCGCATCGTCGAGCAGCACGCCCTCGGCCTGGCCGCCGAGCGGCAGGCGCAGGCGCACCTGCTCGGCGAGCGTCGAGGCGGCCGCGTCGAGCTCGGTGGGCGGGTAGTCGGCGTGGGTCACCCGCACGCGCAGCCGCCCGCGCGGCAGGTTGTCGATCGAGAACGTACCGTCGGCGGCGGTGACGGCGCGGCGCCCACGGCCGCTGCCACTCGCGACCTCGATCGTCGCGCCGGCGACCACGGCGCCCGCCGCATCGTCGAGCGTGCCCGCGAGGGTCGCGTCCGCCGCATCGAGCACGAGGTCCTCGCGCTGCTCGCCCGCGGTGCGGCCCTTGACCGCCGCGATCTCGACCGTGCGGTGCGCATCGACGTGCCCGTATGCACTCGCCAGGAGGTCGATCGAGCCGGTGAGCGGGCCGACCCGGTACCGCCCATCGCCGTCGCTGAACGCGACGAGCGGCAGGCCGACCTCGGGGGTGGCCGTGACCTGCGCGCCGGCGATCGGCGCACCGCGCGCGTCGGCGACCGTGCCGAACACGAACGTGCCCGCACCGAGCCGGATGTCGACGCCGCGCTCGACCTCGCCGGGCGCGGTCGAGACCTGGCGCGAGCGCCCCTCCGCGAAGGCGGGGGCGGCCGCGAGGACATGCACCTTGTCGCGCGGCAGCCCGCGGATCCGGTAACGCCCGTCGCGTCCGGTCGTCCAGATCGAGGCGGTGGCCGGATCGACCGCGAGCGGCGGCGGCTCGCCGAGCAGACCGATGCCCGCGACGTGCGGATCGATGATCATCGCGGGGCGCGCGGCGACCGTGCCCGGCGGCGGGATCGGCGGAATCGGACCGAGCAGCACACCGAGCTCGCCGCGCGGCACGAACTGCGGATCGGCCGAGAACGGGCTTCCGGGCGCGGGCGCGGGCGCCGACGTGCGCCCGGAGAACCGGCGGAGCTGCTCGTCGTCGGTCTGCGCGGAGTGCTCGACCGGATTTCTACCGACGGTGAGCGCGCGCACCGTGGCGCCCTCGACCGGGTGGCCCTCGGCATCGAGCACGCGGCCCTCGATCGTCCCGCCGCGGACGAGCGCGAGCTCCGGGACGCCCTGCCCGGCGTCGAGCTCGACGCCGCCGGGCGACAGGTAGCCGGGCGCGAACGCATCGGCGATCCAGCGACCGGTCGGCACGCCCTCGATCCGGAACACGCCGTCATCGGTGCTGCGCGCGTAGCGCGGCGCCTGATCGTCGTCGACCGGACGCAGCTCGACCGCAGCGACGAGCCCGGTCCCCTCGGCGCGATCGATGATGCGGCCGACCACGATGGTCGCGGCCTCGAGCCGCAGCTCGACGGGCGCGAATGGCCCCGCGCCGAGCCGGGCGACACGCACGGCGCGCGCGGCGAGCGGGCCCTGCCACGCGAACACCTGGTAGCGCCCCTCCGGCAGATCGGGGACCGCGAACTGGCCGTCGCGCGCGGTCTTGACCTCGAGCGTGCCGCCGATCGCGTCGCCACGGATCCCGACACTCGCGTTGCCGACCGGCTTGCCGCCGTCGCTGACGGTGCCGCTGATCGACACGCGACGAGCGACCACGATGCGCAGGTCATCCGCCGGGACCTCGATCATGCGCAGCTCGGCGGCGAGCAGGCCGGCGCCGGTGACGCGTACACGGTAGCGACCGGCGGCGAGGCCAGGGACCACGAAGCGGCCGTCCGCACCGGTCGCGATCGCGACGCCGGCATCGGGGGCCGCGCCGGCATCGCGCGCGGCGGCCGCGGCGCCCGCGTCCCGGCTCGTCGCGGCGGGGGCCGGCCGTGACGGCGCGAGGACGCCGGTCTCGGGCTCGGCCGAGACCTGGGCGCCGGCGACCGGTGCCCCGGCGCCATCGACCACGACGCCGGCGAGGTGGATGCCGGTGTCGGGGAGCTGTGGCCCGCCTGGCGCGTGCAGCGCGGCGCCGCCATCGCCGCGCGCGGCGATCGACGAGTCGGGATGCCGCGGCCGCAGCGTCACGATCAGGATCACCGCTGTCGCGACGAGGGCGGCGATTGCCGCCAGGATCGCGATGCGTCTGCGCACACCGCGATGGTAATCTACGGCCGTGGCGCAGGCACTGTTTGCGAATCAGCGCGAGTCAAACCTGGCCTCCACGGTCGCGCTGGTCGAGGCCGTGCTCGGCGAGCTCGGTCACGACGCGGCGGCGAGCCGCACCGAGGCCGGCAACGCCCTCCACGCCTGGCACGTGCGCACCGGCTCCGCGCTGACCCGCGTGTCCCTGGTCAGCCGCACCGAGTTCACGCACCTGCGCGTGTGCTCGACGGTGATCACGGTCGACGATCACGTCGATCGGCCGGCGCTCCACGCGCACCTGCTGGAGCTC
The DNA here is from genome assembly GCA_036794935.1 of Kofleriaceae bacterium. Classification (GTDB taxonomy): domain Bacteria; phylum Myxococcota_A; class Polyangia; order Haliangiales; family Haliangiaceae; genus JABFXX01. Next base: position 4,427 of record DAIRFU010000159.1, read on the forward strand.
AACGCCGGGCTGTGCGGTGCCGCGTTCGCGACCGAGGCCGACCACGTGCTGCTGCTGGCCGAGCGCTCGACGCTCGATCTCGATCGCAGCGAGATCCGCGAGCTGATCCGGCGGGTGACGACCCATGCCGACGCTCACGACGACGTGCTCGTCGCGCGCTTCGGTGGCGTGCTCGGCGCCGGCTAGCTCAGCCGGCCTTGAGGTCGCGGCCGCTCGGGCCCTCGGTCAGCGCGATCGACGTCACGATATTCGGGCACATCGTCAGCTCGGCGGTCTCGCGGACGACGCGGCCGCGCGAATCGATGAGCTTGGCCTCCGAGATCACCACGAACTCGACCGGCCCGGACGCGGGCTGGCACGAGGCGAGGTAACCGGTCACGCGGGCACCGGTGTCGTATTCGATCGTCACGCGATGGCTGATCAGGTCGTGCAGCTTCGAGTAATTCGGCATCGCACGCCCCCTATATCACGAAGAACCGGCATCAGTCCGCCCACGGATCCGCCGTCTTTTCGACCGGCGCTGCTGGCAGCGGCTCGTCGTCCGGGGCCTGCGTGATCACCCCGTTGCGGTCGTAGACGAACTTCAGGCGCCCGACCGCGCCGTTCGTGAGCTCGACCGTGCAGTGAAACGTCGCGCCTCGCAGCCCGATGGCGATTCGCTTGTCGCAGACCATCGACGTGACCTGCTCGTTCGTGCGCACGAGCTCGGCGGCGATGACGTCGCCGCTCGCGATGGTCGGGCGGCGAGCGAAGTAGATTCCGGTGGTTCCCACGATCGCGATGAACGCGATGACGCCCAGCGAGCGCAACCACATGGGCTCATTGTAGCCGATCTGGTGCTACACACGGTCTCGTGAGTGCGAACAGCGACCGCAAGCCCAGGCTGCGCAAGACGACGTTTTCGACCGACGCCGAGATCGAGATCAAGGGCGCCTACGGTCCGGACGACGCGAAGGGCGACGCGACACCGCCCGGGCAGTTCCCGTTCACGCGCGGCGTACAGCCCACGATGTACCGCGGTCAGTACTGGACGATGCGCCAGTATGCCGGGTTCGGCACCGCCGCCGAGTCGAACCGCCGCTACAAGTACCTGCTCGCCCAGGGTGGCAAGGGCCTGTCGGTCGCGTTCGACCTGCCGACGCAGATGGGGCGCGACAGCGATCACCCGATGGCGCGCGGCGAGGTCGGCCGGGTCGGCGTCGCGATCGACTCGCTCGAGGATATGCGCGTGCTGTTCGGCGGTATCCCGCTCGGCGAGGTGTCGACGTCGATGACGATCAACGCGACCGCGGCGACGCTGCTCGCGCTGTATCAGGCGGTCGGCGAGGAGCAAGGCGTACCGGCGAGCGCGCTGCGCGGCACGATCCAGAACGACATCCTCAAGGAGTACATCGCGCGCGGCACGTACATCTATCCGCCGGCGGGCTCGATGCGCCTCATCACGGACACGTTCACGTACTGCAGCACGGACGTGCCGCAGTGGAACACGGTGTCGATCAGCGGCTATCACATCCGCGAGGCCGGCGCCGATGCCGTCCAGGAGGTCGCGTTCACGCTCGCCGACGGCATGGCCTACGTCAAGGCGGCGCTCGATGCCGGCCTCGCCGTCGACGAGTTCGCGCCGCGGCTGTCGTTCTTCTTCAACGTGCACAACAACTTCCTCGAGGAGGTCGCGAAGTTCCGCGCCGCCCGCCGGATGTGGGCGAAGATCATGCGCGAGCGGTTCGGCGCGAAGAGCGCGAAGAGCCAGATGCTGCGCTTCCACACCCAGACCGCCGGCGTCACGCTGCAGGCGCAGCAGCCGCTCGTCAACGTCGTGCGCGTCACCGTCCAGGCCCTCGCCGCGGTCCTCGGCGGAACCCAGTCGCTGCACACGAACAGCTACGACGAGGCGCTCGGGCTGCCCACCGAGGAGGCCGCGCGGATCGCGCTGCGCACCCAGCAGGTCGTCGCGCACGAGAGCGGCGTGGCCGACTTCATCGATCCGTTCGGCGGCAGCTGGGCGGTCGAGGCGCTGACCGACGACATCGAGAAGCGCGCCCAGGCGTACCTCGACGAGATCGAGAAGCTCGGCGGAATGGTGCCCGCGATCGAGGTCGGCTATCCGCAGAAGGAGATCGAGCGCCGCGCCTACGAGCACCAGCGTGCCGTCGAGGCCAAGCAGCGCATCGTGGTCGGCGTCAACGAGTACGTGCTCGCCGAGGAGGAGCCGGTGCCCGTCGCCAAGGTCGACCCCGAGCTCGAGCGCGAGCAGGTCCGCCGCGTCGCCGCCGTGCGTTCGAAGCGCAACGCCGCCGAGCATCAGCGCGCGCTCAAGGCGCTCGCCGACGCCGCCGCCGGAACCACGAACCTGTTGCCGCCGATCCTCGGGGCCGTCAAGGCGCTGGCCACCGTCGGCGAGATCGCCGACGTGCTGCGCGAGCGCTTCGGCGAGTATCAGCCGGCGTCCTGACCGTTCGCCGGCCCCGGCGGGCGGCCTGGCTACAGCGTCTCGCCAGCGACGGGGACGACGTCCGCGCCGTCGACGGGCGCAGCCTCGTCGGGCGTGCCCGCGTCGGCCGCATCATCGCTCGCAGCGGGCTCGGCGGGCTCGGCGGGCTCGGCGACGGCGTTGGCCTCGTCGGTGAGCTCGTACTCGTAGCTCGGCGGCTCCTCGGCGCTCGCATCATCGGTGGTCGCGAACGCGATCGTGTCGACACCCTCGAGGCGCTTGCGGCTCGCCGCCGCCGCGACCGAGCCGAGGTTGCCGCCGGCCTCGAACGCGCTGCGCGCCTCGTCGAGGCGATCGAGGTGCTCGAGCGCGGTGCCGAGGTTATTGAACATGTACCCGGTCGCGCCCGCCCGGGTGGTCGCCTCCGCGAGGTGCTCGGCCGCATCCTCGAAGTTCTCGAGCAACAGCTCGGTGTAGCCGAGGTTGTTCCAGGCGAATGCGTTGTCCTGGTTGAGCTCGATCGCCTTCGAGAAGCCGGCGATCGCGTTGTCGTAGTTGTGCGCGGCGAGCTCGGCACGCCCCTTGGTGTTCCACACGCCGCTCGACCGTGGCGCGCGCTTGATCGCCTGCTTCGCCGCGGCGATCGCCTTGCCCTTCTCGCCCGTCGCGATGTACATGCGCGCGAGCTCGACGTGCGGATCGGCGTTCTTGGGGTCGAGCTTGGCCGCTGCCTCGAGCATCTCCTTGGCGTCGCCGTAGGCGCCCTTCGCGAGCAGCTCGCGGCCCTTCGCGAGCGTCTCGTCGTACGTGGTCGGCAGGGGCGCCTTGATCTCGACGACCTTCGGCTGCTCGCCGGGCGCGGTGGGTGTCTCCGGCGCGACGATGGCGGGCGCCGGAGCGCCTGATGCGATCGGATCGGACTGCGTGGTGACCGACGATGTCTCGCGATCACCGCCGCACGCCGCCGCCGGAACAACGAGAGCAAACAGGATGGATCGGAACTGGACCTTCATGGTTACTGAACCCTTTCGCACTCTCGCTTCAGCACCGAACGTGCCAGCGCGACGGTTCAGCAGGTGCGCCAACTTGTGAGCGCATGTGGGTCCACGGACACGCACGTGTCGCCGCACGCACGCGTGGAACAGAATCAGGCTCGACGACGTTCTACGTCGTCACGGCAGGTGCATCTGATCGTTCGTGCCGCCGACATGACACGAGTTGCACGCGCGGCCGGTCATGGCGACCGCCGCGGTCATCTGCACCGCCGACGGGCACGAGCTCGCCATCACGAGCACCGGAAACGCGATCGCCTGCTTCGTGAAGAAGTTACCGTTCGTCGCGGTGACGAGCTTCAGCGTCTGGTTATTCGAGTCGACGATCGTGATCGTCGCGCCCATGAACGCGCTGTTGCCGGTCGCGTTGTTGTAGAGCGTGCCGGCGAGCGTGAAGCCGTGGTCGTGGCAGCCATCGAAGCAGCTCCGGCCAGGATTGTGCTCGCCGTTGCCCGGCGTCGCCGGATCTTCGCACGGCAGCGTGCTGCCGCTGCCACTCGCGGCATCGATCCACACGAGCTTCGGCGCGTCCACCGCGGCGTCGGCCGCACCGCCACCACCGCTGTCCGTGCCGCCACCGCCGCCGCTCGGCAGATCGCCGGAGCACGCGACCGAGGTGAGGAGGCCGAGCGCGAGGAGCCGGAGTGCCACCATCGCGTCCGATGGTACAGGGCTCAGAGGCCTGCGTGCGCCTTGATCTGGACGATGGCGTCGAGCTTGCCGGTCGGTACCGGGTCACCGGCGCCGATCGTGATCGGGTCATCGGCGGAGGTCCCGACGATCACGTTGAACGGCGTCTTGAACGTGCTCATCGTGTCGATCAGGATCTGTTTGCCTTCGCCGGTGAACGTCAGGTCCTTCGTCGCGACCGTGGCGCCCGCGGGTACCTCGGCGATCACGCCGATCTTCTTTGCCATCGGATCCTTCGGATCCATCACCGTGATCGGCGCGACGTAGACGCCGAGCTCCGGCGTCGCGACGTTGAGCGTGTTGCTCGGGACCGAGAACTGGACGCTGTCGATCGCGACCTTGATGACCGGCTTGTCATTGATCGTGTTGAGCTCCGGCTTCTCGGTCACCAGATCGATCGACTTGTACGCGCTGATGTTGAGCTCGAGCAGACACTTGCCCGCGCTGCCGCACTCGCCCGCGCAGTTCATCGGACACGCCTGCATCGCGGCCGACATGCACACGTTCTGCGGCGTCGGCGAGCAGCTCGTGTCGAGGAACGTGTCTGCCGCCATCTGATCGACCTGCCAGCCCGACGCGTCGACCGAGAAGTCCTTGTCGGGCAGCGTGAGGTCGAAGTTGGTGACGTCAGAGTCGATGAGGCCGCAGGCCGGCAGGAGCAACGCAACGATGCACAGGCGAAGATAGGTCATAAGTGCCTCCAAACCCCGAGGCACTGTCAGTCTAACATCACGCTCCTCGGCGACCCCAGAAACCAGCCGGCGCCGTGATGGCCGCTACAGGCACCTACAGTGTGGCTACGAGCTCTTCCGCGATCGTCCACGGATCCTGCTGCCGCTCGGCGATGGTGCGCGCGATCTCGGTGAGCCCACCACGGGCGCTCATCGCCTGGGCGGCGCGGTCGGCGAGCAGCGCGCGGACCAGCTCCGCGAGCTGCGAGCTCGCGCGGAGGGCGGCCCGCTCGGCGGCGCCTGGACCGGTCCACGCCCGCGTGCGGTGCTCCTCGATCGCGGCAGCCAGCTCGGCGATGCCCGAGCCCTCGGCCATGCCACGCGTCGCGATCGTCCTCACGATCTCGACGTCCTTCCGGTCGCCGGTGCGGAGATCGAGCATGTGCATGAGGTCACGTTCGGTCCGATCGGCGCCCTCGCGGTCGGCCTTGTTGACGACGAGCACGTCCGCGACCTCGAGCAGGCCGGCCTTGATCGCCTGGATGTCATCGCCGAGGCCGGGCACGGTGACCACGACCGTCGTGTGCGCGGCGCGCATGACCTCGACCTCGTCCTGGCCGACGCCCACGGTCTCGATCAGGATCCGCGTGAAGCCCATCGCGTCGAGCACGTGCGCGACGTCGAACGTCGAGCGCGACATCCCGCCGAGGTGACCGCGCGTCGCCATGCTGCGGATGAACACGCCGGGATCGAGCGCGTGGCGCTGCATGCGGATGCGATCGCCGAGGATCGCGCCGCCCGAGAACGGCGAGGTCGGATCGACCGCGATCACGCCGACGCGCTCGCCGGCCGCGCGGTAGTGCGCGATGATCGCGTCGACGACCGTCGACTTGCCGGCGCCCGGGTTGCCGGTGATGCCGACGACGTACGCCTTGCCGGTGTGCGGGAACAGCGCCTTGAGCGCTTGCATCGCGTCGGGGCGGCGGTCGTCGAGGTCGCGCATCAGCCGCGCGCCAGCACGGACGTCACCCTTGAGGATCGCGTCGATGTTCGTGGTCATGTCACTTCTTCTTGAATCGCTGTTCCGGTCCAGCGGGCGTGTAGACCTGCAGCGCCCGCACCGCCGCGGTCGCCGCGAACGCGTGCCTGGTGCCCGGCGGGATCTGGATCACCGACGTCGGCGTCACCGCGACCGGCTGGCCCGCGATCGTCATCGTGCCGCTGCCCTCGAGCACGTAGAGCAGCTCGGTCTCGTGCGCGTGCACGTGCTCCGGCACCTGCGCGCCCGCCGGCAGCGCGAGCACCGATGCGGCGAGCGGAGCGCCCTTGACGGACGCCGGCTCGACGAAGATCGTCGCCGGGCCGTACGTCTTCGCGGCCGCTCGCGGGATCAAGATCGGCATCGACTTGGTCGGCTGTGCCTCGGGCGTCGGCAGCGCGCCCGCACGCGCGGTCCCCTCGCGCATGCCGGGCACCACGACGATCACCGCGTGGACATCCTTGCCGGCCGCGCTGACCTGGCGCACGCCGCCGGCCGGCACGAACATGACCTCGCCGGCCAGCACGTTGCGGATCGGCGCCTTCACCGTGTCCGGGTTCGCGACGCGGGCATCGCCGATGAAGTACCAGAGCTCGGCGCGCTCGGCCTTGCGCCAGCCGGTCGAGCCGCCCTTCGCGATCGCGACCTCGAACATCGACGCCGCGGCGTTGCCGGTGTTGCTCTCGTCGAGCAGGACCGCGACGGATAACTTGCCCTGCCCCTTCCACGCGACGAGGGAGCGATCGATCACGCTCTGTCCGTCGGGTGCCCGGAACTTGAACGGCAGCTTGATCGCCTGGCCGTAGAGCGGCGGCGCCCAGCGGTAGTGCGCGAGCAGCTGCGCGACGCAGTCAGCCAGCTTCGGGTCGCGCGCGGTGTCGCTCGTCACCTGGGTCTGCGCGCCCGTCGGAGTGATGTCGGCGAGGATCTCGAGCGTGCCCTCGATGTCGAACCGCTCCGTCGCCGCCATCGCCCAGCAGCCCTGCGCGGCCTCGTCGAGCTCGTTCATCGCCTTCTGGATCGCGGCGAGCTTCTCGTCCTCGCTCGGTCCTCCCGCGTCGGCCGCCGGGGCGTTCCCCGTCTGCTGCAGGTCGGCCTGGGAGCACAGCGACGGCGTCGACGCCGAGCAGCCGACGACCGGCTCGCTCGCCGACTTCGCAGGCTGACTGCACGCGGCGAGCAGCACTGCGGCGAGCGCAGCGCGCACTACGCCACCTTCGGCCGCAGGTAGGACTCGACCCAGTCGACGATCTCGTTCGTGCTCGCGCCGGGCGTGAAGATCTTCGCGACGCCGATCTGCTCGAGCTTCGGCAGATCATCCTTCGGCACGATGCCGCCGCCGAACACGGTGACGTCGGTGGCCCCGCGCGCGCGCAGCGCGTCCATCACGGCCGGAAACAGCGTCATGTGCGCGCCCGACATGATCGAGAGGCCCACCGCATCGACCGCCTCCTGCACGGC
>DAIRFU010000160.1:0-11740 GCA_036794935.1 Kofleriaceae bacterium
GACGTTCGTGCCGAGCGTGCCGCTCGAGCAGAAGAGCACGTACTTCGTCGCGCTCACGAAGGGCATCAAGGACACGGCCGGCGCGGAGTTCGCGCCCGCGTTCACGTGGGCGATCGTCGCGTCGACCGAAGCGCCGGTCACGCTCGACGACAGCGGCAACATCGTGAGCGACCGCACGCCGCTCGATCCGGCCTCGGAGGAGGATCGCGCGCAGCTCATCGCACTCGCCGGGCTGTGGCAGCTGCACCAGCCGGGCCTCCACTTCGTGCAGGCCGCGAGCGGGACGGCGCCGGCCGATGTGCTCGTCGGGTTCCAGTTCACGACGCAGACGGTGACCGATCCGCTCGACCCCACGGTCGAGGACAGCCCGGCGAGCGAGCTGGGCGAGGGCGGCCTGCTCCAGGCCATGTCGGTGACGAACAAGTTCGGTCCGTACAGCGCGCTGTGCGGTACCGAGGCGACCACCGATCCGGCCCAGTGCTTCCTCAAGCTGGCGCTCGGCGGCTGCTCGCCGCTGACGACGGGCTGCGGAGTCAACAACTACCAGGCCGGCCAGGCCGCGTGTCAGCTCCTGAACTGCGCCGCCGTCGGCGACGTGATCGGCGCCGGCGTCCTGACCGGCAATTATCAGATGCAGCTCCCCAACGAGCTCACCGACGGCGAGGACGTCCAGGGCGCGTGGGACGATCCGGTGAAGCCGACCATGCAGGCGTTGCTGCTGCTCGAGACCATCGTCGTGCTGCCGAAGGGCACGGCACCGGCCGAGGGCTGGCCGACGGTCCTGTTCGGTCACGGGCTCGGCAGCTCGAAGGAGAGCGTGTTCGCGATCGCGGGCCGGCTGGCGCAGTTCGGGTTCGCGACCGTCGCGATCGACACCTCGGCGCACGGTAGCCGCGCGGTGCGGATCTCGAAGGACCCGGCGCTCGGCTGCATCGGCCGCTGCTTCTCCGGCACGACGCCGACCGCCACCGAGTGCGACACGGTCGCCGAGTGCCAGGCGGGCGAGACCTGTGGCAGCGCGACCGCGACCCCGGGGCTCGTGCCGCCGTCGCCGACGACCGCGCCGCAGTGTTACGCGCCGTTTTTGTCGGCCGATCTCGCGGCCACGCGCGACGGCATCCGGCAGACCATCCTCGATCACGAGCGCATCGTGAAGGCGCTCGAGGCATGCGGAGTCGGCTGCGGGCCGGTGGTCACCGATCCGTCGAAGATCTACTACGCGGGCCTCTCGCTCGGCTCGATCCTCGGCGTGATGACCTCGGCGATGTCGCCGGCGATCAAGACCGCGATGATCAACGTCGGCGGCGTCGGCTGGCTCGATCTTCTCGAGAACACCGACACGCTCGCGATCCGCTGCCAGCTCGTCAACGGCCTCATCGATGCCGGCATCCTGATGGGCGACAAGTGGACGGGCGGCACCGACGGCCTGTGCACGACCGAGGCGTGGAAGGAGCAACCGGGCTACGCGACGTTCGCCGCGATCGGCCGCTGGATCCTCGATCCCGCGGACGGCGCGAACTTCGCGCGGCGGCTCGCGACCAAGCGCGTGCTGATCCAGAAGGTCACGGGCGACGAGGTCGTGCCGAACATCGCGACGGATAACCTGGCGGCGCTCGTCGGCCTCGCGGACATGGAGCAGGCGGCCGACCCGTTCGATTTCAGTGCGCCCGCGCCGTCGGCCGCGATCACGACGATGCCGATGACGAACAAGTTCGTCACCTACACGGATGACGCGAGCGACGCCTACGTCCACTCGTCGCTGCTGCGGCCCGCGCCGTCCACGGACGCGCAGCTCGGCATCAACGGCACGCTGCGCGTGCAGCTCGATGCCGCCACGTTCTTGTTCGCCAACAAGTAGCCCGGGACCCCGACCATGAAGCACCTCGAGTACATCGCGTTCGCTGCGGCCCTGGGCACCTCGGCAGTCGCCTCGGCGAACGCATTCAACATCAACGAGCACGACGCGGCTGCGACCGGCCGCGGCGGCGCGACCGCGGCGACCAACACGTCGCCGTCGTCGATCGTCTTCAACCCAGGTGGCCTCGCGGTCGCCGACGGCACGAACTTCCAGATCGGCGGCTCGCTGATCTTCGCGTCCGGCGCATACACGCCGCTCGACGGCGGCGACAAGACGTCGACGGACACGAGCCCGGCAATCGTGCCGAGCCTCTACGTGACGTCGCGCGTGCACGACATGATCGCCGTCGGCGTCGGTCTGCACTTCCCGTTCGGGCTCGCGATCTCGTGGCCGGAGGCGCATGCCCAGACCGACGTGATCCAGGACCAGTCGCTCCGCACGTACTTCATCACGCCGAGCGTCGGGCTCAACCTGGAGAAGCAGGTGCCGGGGCTGTCGATCGGCGGCGGCGTCGACATCGTGCCGGCGACGGTCGAGCTCGAGCAGGGCCTGATCTTCGGCGACGCGATGGGATTGGCGCACCTCGGCGGCGACGCGGTCGGCGTTGGTGGCCGCGCCGGCATCATGTATCGCCCGCCCGCCGCGAAGGGACTCAAGCTCGGCGTGATGTGGCGCAGTGACGTCACCCTCGACTTCACCGGGAAGGGCGACTTCGACATCGAGGATCCGTACCGGGCCCAGCTGCCGCCCGACGGCGACATCTCGACCACGATCACGCTGCCGCAGCAGGTCTGGGGCGGCATCGCCTACAGCCCGATCCCCGAGCTCGAATTCGAGTTCGATACCGTGTGGATCGACTGGTCGAAGTTCGACGAGCTGCGCATCGAGCTCCCCGCGGGCGCCGAGACGGTGTCGCCGCAGAACTACGAGGACACGGTCACGTTCCGGCTCGGTGGCGAGTACAAGCTGACCAACTACAAGGCGGCGGTGCGCGCGGGCTTCATCTACGATCCGACGCCGATCCCGCGCCAGTCGCTGACGGCCCGGCTGCCCGACATCGATCGCAAGAACATCACCGTCGGTGCGAGCAAGTACTTCGGCGACTTCGGTGCGCACGTCGGCCTGCTGTGGGTCACGCCCGGCTCGCGCAAGGCATCGGACGAGATGTACATGCCGGTGTACAAGGCGGACTACGACGTCCAGGCGTTCGTCGCCTCGCTCAGCATCAGCGGCCACCTCGGCCACTGAGCCGTCAACGCCTGCCACCCCGCAGCCGTGCGAGGATTGCGCGGCATGGCGAAGGCGACGAAGCAGATCTTCGAGCTGGATGGCGTCGAGGTCGCGCTGTCCAACCCGGACAAGATCTACTTCGCCCGGGCCGGCATCACGAAGCGGCAGCTCGTCGACTACTACCTCGCGGTGGCCGATGGCGTGCTGCGCGCGCTCGCGCGCCGGCCGATGATCCTCAAGCGCTACGTGCACGGCGCCGACGGCGAGCCGTTCTATCAGAAGCGCGCCCCCGCGAAGCGGCCGCCGTGGCTCGACATCGCGACGTTCACGTTCCCGTCGGGCCGGAGCGCCGACGAGATCGTCGTCAACAACGCGGCCTCGCTCATCTACGTCGTCAATCTCGGCTGCATCGAGCTGCATCCGCACGCGGTCCGCAGCGACGACATGGATCGTCCGGACGAGCTGCGCATCGACCTCGATCCGGTACCGGGCGTGCCGTGGGCGCAGATCATCGAGGTCGCGAAGGTCGCGCGCGAGGTGCTCGACGAGGTCGGCCTCGTCGGCTGGCCGAAGACGAGTGGCTCCCGCGGCGCGCACCTGTGGGTGCGTATCGAGCCGCGGTGGACGTTCGCCGAGGTCCGGCGCGCGGCACTCGCGTTGGCGCGCGAGGTCGCCCGGCGCGCGCCGTCGATCGCGACCGCGAAGTGGTGGAAGGAGGAGCGGCGCGGCGTGTTCATCGACTACAACCAGAACGCGCGCGATCGCACCACCTGCTGCGCCTACTCGGTGCGCGCGCGCGAGGACGCGCGGGTCTCGATGCCGCTGTCATGGGACGACTTCCTGGTCGCCGACCCGGCCGAGCTCACGCTGCGCACCGTGCCCGCGATCTATGCGGCGCGCGGTGATGCGCACGCGGCGATCGATGATCATCCGGGGGCGCTCGGCGCGCTGCTCGAGCTCGCCGCAGGTCAGCCGGCCGACGGCGAGCCGGACGCGCCGAAGCTGCCGGTGATCACGATCGCGCAGGCCAAGCACAAGCCCGACGCGCTCGCCGGGCTCGAGCGCTGGAAGGCGCGCCACCCCGAGGTGGCGGCGCAGCTCGCGCCGGAGGATGTGCTCGTCGACACGAATCGCGGGCGGGCGACCGCGTGGTACCGCGTGCGCATCAACCTCAAGAACGTGCCCCCCGAGCAGCACCCGGCGGCGGAGGAGCCGGATCCGAACTACGACCCGAAGAGCGAGTACGGGATCATCGGGCCAGGCCGCAGCTAGCGGCCGAAGATCTCCTGGATCTCCTGGGGTGGCGTGACATCGAGCTGCTCGTAGGTGCATGCGGACGCCGGCTTGTCGGGGCGCCAGCGCTTGAGGTGGGAGCCGTGGCGAAACCGCGTGCCCTGCATGTGATCGAACGAGACCTCGACGACGAGCCCGATCTGGATCGGCTCCCACGACAGATCCTTGCCGCGGTTCCACCGGCTCGTCCCGCCGGGCAGACGCTGCGAGGTCTCGGCCTCCTGAAAGTCCTGCCAGTCCTTCCACGGATGGTTGTCGCGCGCGCCTTCGCGCAGCGGCTTCAGCTTGTCCGCGAGTGCGGCGCGCTCGGCCTGCTTGAATGACGCGCAGACGCCGACGTGGTGGAGGACGCCGGCCTGATCGTAGAGGCCGAGCAGCAGCGAACCGACGAGCCGATCCTTGCCGCCCTTGTACCAGCGGAAGCCGGCGACGACGCAGTCGACGGTGCGCTGGTGCTTGACCTTCATCATCGCGCGCTTGCCCGGCATGTACGCCAGGTCGTCGGGCTTGGCGATCACGCCGTCGAGGCCGGCACCTTCGAAGCGATCGAACCAGTCGCGCGCGACCGCCTTGTCGCGTGTCGCGGGCGTGACGTGGACCGGCGGCTGGACGTGCGCGAGCGCGGCCTCGAGCCGCTCGCGACGCTGCGCCTGGGGCAGGCCGCGCAGATCCTCGTCACCGAGTGCGAGCAAATCCCACGCGACGTACGAGGACGGGCTCTGCTGCGCGAGCATCTGCACGCGCGAGGCCGCCGGGTGGATGCGCAACAGCAGTGCCTCGAAGTCGAGCCGGCCGTCGGTCGCGATCACGACCTCGCCGTCGAGCACGCAGCGGTCGGGCAGGCTCGCACGGAGCGTGAGCTCGAGCTCGGGGAAGTAGCGGCCGAGCGGCTTGAGATCGCGGCTCTGGATGTAGACCTCGTCGCCCGCCTTGAACACGAGCGCGCGGAAGCCGTCCCACTTCGGCTCGTAGATCCACTGGCTGCCGTCCGGGATGTCGTGCGAGAGCTTCGCGAGCATCGGCTCGATCGGCGGCTGAACTGGCAACGCGAGCGGCACGGCCACACGCTACACCAACCCAGGAGCTACGAGCGCACTCCGAGCGTCGTGCCCTCGGGGACGAACTCCATCGAGACCGAGTTCAGGCAGTAGCGCTGGTGCGTCGGCGGCGGCCCATCGTCGAAGACGTGGCCGAGATGTGCGTCGCAGCGGGCGCAGCGGATCTCCACGCGCCTCATGCCGTGGCTGTCGTCCTCGAGGTTCTTGACGTGATCGGGGTCGAACGGCTGGAAGAAGCTCGGCCAGCCGGTGCCGGACTCGAACTTCGCGTTCGACGCGAACAGGGGGAGCCCGCAGAGCCGGCACACGTACGTGCCGGGGTTCTTGTTGTCGAGCAAGAGGCCGCAGAACGGACGTTCCGTTCCCTGGTGAAGGATGATCTGGCGCTCCTCCGGCGTGAACCCGGCGGCAAGCGCGCTCACGCGGTCGGTGGAGAGAGGGGAAACGTCGTAGCCCGAGCGAGACGTCGTCATGATGAAGTTTTACGCTACTTCGCCGGGAAGGTTACTCCCATGGCGGCCACGGGTGCTCGCTTGCGCTATTGTCGCAGCGATGCCCGGCGACGGCGAGCGGAGCGACGAGGAGCTCGCGCGTACGGCGACGGCGCCCGGGGCGAGATCGGCCGACGCGGAGCCCACGCCCGCGCTCGGCGCGACGCTCGGCCGCTATCGGCTCGAGCGCGAGCTCGGCGCCGGCGGTATGGGCGTCGTTCACGCCGCGTTCGATCCGGATCTCGAGCGCCGCGTCGCGCTCAAGGTCCTGCGCGGCAGCGGCGGCGGCGAGGCCCGCCAGCGCCTGCTCCGCGAGGCCCGCGCGCTCGCCCGCCTCACGCACCCGAACGTGGTCACGGTGCACGAGGTCGGCTCGGCGACCGGCCGCGACTACGTGGCGATGGAGCTGATCGAGGGCAAGACGCTGGCCGACTGGCTCGCGGCCGCGCCGCGCTCGCGCCCCGAGATCCTGGCGGCGTTCACCGCGGCCGGCCGGGGGCTCGCCGCCGCCCACGCCGCAGGGCTCGTTCACCTCGACTTCAAGCCTCACAACGTGCTGCGCCGCTCCGACGGCCGCATCGTCGTCACCGATTTCGGACTCGCGCGCGGCATCGAGGTCGCGATCGAGCTCGAGACCACGGTGCGCCTGAGCGGCGCGCTGCCCGACCCGGACAACACACCGAGCCCGCTCACGGAGTTGACCCAGACCGGCTCGGTGCTCGGCACGCCGGCGTACATGGCGCCGGAGCAGTGGAGCGGCGGTACGGTCGGCCCGGCCGCCGACCAGTTCGCGTTCTGCGTCGCGCTCTGGGAGGCGCTCGCCGGCGAGCGGCCGTTTCGCGGCGCCACGCTCGACGCGCTCAAGGCCGAGGTGCTGCGCGGTCCCGCGGCGCTCGATGCCGGCACGTTGCCGCGCCGGCTGCGCGCGCCGCTCCGGCGTGGGCTCGATCCGGATCCACGACGGCGCTGGCCGAGCATGGACGCGCTGCTCGCCGCGATCTCGCGTGCCGAGCGGCCGCGCGGCGTGCTGATGATCGCCTCGACCGCGGTGGTCGCGACCGCGATCGCGTACGCGATCTTCGCGACCGACGACAAGCCGCAGATCGTGGCGCCGACCTGCGAGGCGTCGGTGCTCGATCCGGCGGCCGTGTGGTCGCCGGCGATCGCGAATGACGTGCGCGCGAAGACCTCGTCGGAGGTGATGCGGCGGTTCGATACCGAGGTCGCCGGCTGGCAGGCCGCCCGCCAGGTCGCCTGCGCGCTCGATACGCCGATGCGGGCGCGCCGGCTCGCGTGTCTCGACGGCGTGATCGCGCGGTTCGCCGCCGTGCGCGAAGCGAGCGTGCGAGGGGCGCGGCCATCGCTCGACGATGTCGGCGCGCAGCTCGTCGATCCCGGCGTGTGTAACGTCGACGATCCACCGCGGCTACCGACCAAGCTCTCGGCCGCCGCCGCGGCCGGGTTCGCGCTCGCTTACCAACCCGAGAAGGACGGGGCGGGACCTGCGCCCGGCCCCGGGAGCAAGCCCGCGGCCGATTTCGACGAGGCCGCCGAGGGCGAGGCGCTCCGCGCCGCCGGCGACGATCGCTGCGCGAAGACGTACATCCGACTCGCGCGCGCGCAGAACGATCGCTCGACGAAGGCGCGCGACGCCGCCGACGAGGCGGTCCAGCTCGCCGAGGCCTGCGGCGACGACCGCGCGCGCGCCGACGCGCTGGTGAGCTCGCTCGCGATGCAGATCACCCTGTTCCTCGATCCGAAGCTGCAGCGCGCGCTCGCCGCCGCCGAGGCCGCGGTGCGCAAGGTCGCGCAGCCCGATCTGGTCGCCCAGCTCGACCTCGTCAAGGCATCGATCGCAGCGGCGAGTGGGCAGTGGGACGAGCAGCTCAAGCTGGCCGAGTCGGCGATCCGCGGGTTCGGCGATCACCGACCCGAGGCGCGGCTCGAAGCGGTCTCGAGCAAGGTCATGGCGCTGCTGGCGCAGCACACCCCCGCGGCGCTCGCGCAGTCCCGTCACGAGCTCGCGCGCTGGCGGCCGGAAGCCAAACGGCTCGGCCAGCCGCGCATCGTCACCACGTTCGACGCGCTCGACATCAACGCGCAGTGGGAGCAAGGCGACGTGGCCGGCGCGAGCGCGCGCTATCCCGATCTCTACGCGCGCCACCAGCAGCAGCGCACGAAGCCGCTCACCGAGGGCAGCGCGATCGACGGCATCGTCGTCGATGCGGCGGGCGCTCCGATCGCCGATGCGCTGGTCGCCGCCGGCCCGGCGGTGATCGCCGACTCGCTCACGATCGGCTATCTCGGGACCCCTTCGGTCATGCGGATCGCGCATACGGACGGGCGCGGCGAGTACCACCTCGAGCACGTGCCGGCGGACGGGATCATCGTCGCCCAGCACGGACACCTCCGCTCGCATGTACGCAGCGCCAAGGATGGCGCTCGCCTCGTGCTGCAGCCGACGACCCGGATCTCCGGCCGGGTCGACGATCCGGATCCGCAGCAGCTGACCGTGTTCGTGGTGCCGGCGGATCGAGACACGTCGCCGATGTACCAGATGCTTGCGCCGATCGCCGCGGACGGCACGTTCACGATCGATCGCGTGCCGATCGGCCGGCTGCGCATCGGCGCGGTGCACGGCGTCGGCAACGGCGCCCAGTCGTTCGCGATGCAGGAGCTCTCCGTCGGGCCGAAGGGCAAGACCGACGTCGTGGTTCGCCGCGCGCTCGGCCGCAAGCTGCGCGTCGTCGTGCGCAGCGCGGCCCAGGTGTCGCTCGCGGGCGCGCAGGTGTTCGTCGTCTCGGGCACCGTCTCGATCAAGACGGTGAAGGAGATCGAGTCCGTGCTGCGCTCGCCGGGCATGGCGATCGAGGTCGCCCGGCCGCTGACCGGGGAGACCCCGCCCGAGCTCGGCAAGCTGCTGCCCGGCGATCTCGTCGCGACCTTCGCGAACGCGCCCGCCGGCGTCGCCAGCGCATGTGCGCTCGGCCTGAGCGGCGATTTCGGCGACCCGGGCTTCCGCGAGAAGGTGCAGCGTCACCTCGACGAGCTCGAGGTCCGCTGCGTGCCGATCGCCGCCGACGCGAAGGCGATCACGGTCGAGGTCCCGCCGATGAAGCGGATCGATTAGCGGAGGTCTGCGCCGTCGACGATCGCGTCGTGCGCGGGCGCCTCGCCGATCCGGATCAGCGCCGAGGCGAGCACGTCCGGTGTCGTCGAGCGGTAGCGGGCACGCAGCCGCCTGGCGCCGAACGCGCCGACGACCGCGAGCATGCCGTCGCCCACGATGCTCGCGGTGCGCTCGCCGAGCCGACCCTCGTCGCGCTCGCCGGTGATCAGCGATGGCCGCGCGATCACCCACGGCAACCCGGACGACGTGACCGCCTGCTCGGCCTTGCCGCGCGCCCGCAGGTACGCGGAGCGCCCGTTCGGGTCGGCGCCCACCGATGACAGATAGATGATGCGTGGCTGGACCTCGCTCGCCCGGGCGGCCTCGACGGCGAGTCGGGTCAAGCCGAGGTCGACGGCCTCGTAGATGTCGCCCTGCACCTGGTCGCTCTTTGCCTTCGCGCGCGTCGTGCCGATCAGGATGTAGATCTGCGCGGGGGCGAGCTCGCGAAGCCGCGCCGCCAGCGCCGCCGCGTCCCACGCCGTGGCGTCGACCTCGGCGCCGAGCTCGGCAAACCGCGCGCGCCACTCGTCGAGCCTGGCCGAGTCGGGCCGCACGTGGGCGATCGCCGGGGTGCCGCGCACGCAGAGCTGGCGCACGACCTCGCGGCCGACGAACCCGGTGGCGCCGAGGACGAAGGCGGTCATTGCAGCTTCGCCAGGCCCGCCTGCATGCGCACCTTGAGCGGCGCGACGACGGCCGGATCCTTGACGTTGATGACCGGCTCGGTGTCGTACTGCTCGTAGAACACCGAGTCCTTGATATCGGCCGGCACGCCGAGCGCCTCGCGAATGCGCTTGAAGTCGGGGACGAACCCGCGATCGAGCAGCGGGATGATCGTGCCGGTGATCGTGCCGGTGAGGCCGCAGATGAAGATCACCACGTTCTTCGGCGTGAAGCCGCCGGGCGGCAGGCCGAGTCGCTTCTCCAGATCGTCGAGCCGCGCGCCGTCGAAGAACGCCTCGACACGGCCGGTGTCGCCCTTCCAGTCGGGCGCCTCCTTCGGCCGGCTGACGCTGCCCCAGTACTTCAGCTTGTTCGTCTCGATCATCTGCATCAGCTCGTCGCGGTAGCCGAGGTCGGCCGGGTACGACGCGCCGTGCAGCAGCACGTACTGCGAGAGGTCCGCCTTGGGATCGCGACGCAGCTCGCTGCGTACCATCGACAGAAACGGCGCCGAGCCGGTGCCGGCCGCGACCATCACCCGGATCCGGGGATCGCTGACGCCGATCGTGTCCTTGATCGTGAACACGCCCGCCGCGACCGGCCGCATGTACAAGCGATCGCCGGTCTTCAGCTTCCAGAGCAGGTGGGTCAGCGGGTTCTCCGACTCCGGCCGGGCGACCCAGCGAATGTAGAACTCGACCGGTCCATCGTCCTCGGGCGCGGACGCGATCGACATCGAGCGGCGCACCGAGCCCAGCTCGGGTGTGTCCTGGTTGTTGAGGCCGAGCACGCAGTACTGACCCGGCACGAACCAGGAGCGCTCGACCGGCATCTGGTCCGGTTTGACCCGAAACACCGATAGCGCATCGGTGAGATCGATGCGCTCTGCGAGCGTGGCGTTGTACTCGAGGACCTTGGCCATCGCCGCGACGCTAGCACGTCGCGGAGGGCACTTCACCAGCCCGTAAGGCCCGGGTCAGCGCGCGTCGCCCACGGCCGATCGGACCTTGTCCCCGGTCACCACGAGCGCGGCGTAGCCGGCGGCCTTCCATTCGATCTCGAGCACCTTCGGCGAGCGGCGCATCCAGTCGCCCGTCGCCGGGTCGATCGTGATCACGGTCCCGTCGCGGGTGTTGAGCGCGATCGCGACCTCGTAGTGGCTGCGGTTGCGCTCGCGATCGTGCGGCAGGATCAGCCCGAGCAGCACGGGCCGGCCCTTCGCGAGCTCGTGCTTCAGGTCGTCTCGGTTCGCCTTGATCGCGAACGCCTCGAGCCCACGCTGCCGCGCGAGATCGCGCAGCACGCCGAGCTTGATGCCGTGCTCGCCGGGCGGGACGCGGTGCGCGAGATCGTCGACGGTCCAGTGCCGGCCCCAGGCGCCGGCCACCATCGCGAGCGCGGCGAGACCGCAGTCGGTCTGCTGCTTCTGGACGACGACGGGCGTCTCGGCTGCCTTGACCCAGTCCGCGCCGAGCTGGGTCGGGTGGACCGCGCGCGCGCCGCCTCGATACGGAACGGCGCACGCGCTGAAGAGTGCGGCGAGCGCGAGGATGCCCGCCGAATGGACGAGGTTCTTCATCGCGGGCTACGCCAGGATGAGTAGCAGGAACAACAAGACGAGGATCGCGCCGCCGGAGATGCCGACCACGACGAGGTCACCGCCCTGAAAGCTGGCCGCCTTCGGCTCCTGCTGCTCGCGCTGCGCGTAGCCGCTCGCGTCCGCCGCGCTGGGCGTCGGGGCCTGGACCTTCACGGTCTGCACGGCCGCCGGGGCTGCCGGGGTCGCGAATGCAACCGCCGGCGCGCCGACGGCGAGAGTGGTGGCGAGAGCAAGCTTACGAAGCAACATGATTTGTCCTCCAAACAGGTTGTTTGGAGTCAATTGCAACGGTCGGGCCGCCTACGTTTTGCGTGCGCCCGTGCGCGGTGTGCCGATCAGCTCGGCTTTTGTACGAGCAGAGCCTTGAACTCGTGT